>DAOTAC010000008.1:0-16396 GCA_035382325.1 Bacillota bacterium
CGATGACCACCAGAAGCGGCACGAACGGGAAAAGCATCACGATGTCGGCTAATCGCATGAAGAGCGTGTCCGTGAATCCGCCGTAGTACGCCGCCATCGCCCCAATGAACGTGCCCACCACCACGCTGATCACCGCCGATAGCACACCCAGCAGGAACTCACGTCCGGTACTGAACATGAGCTGCGCCAAGATGTCGCGCCCGATGGGATCAGTGCCCAGCAAATGGCCTGCCATGGGCGGTGACGGGTGCATCAGCATTGGGTCGAAACCCACAACCGGGTGGTAGATGAGCGGATCCCACACGAAGCTGATCATGATGGGCCACAGGAGCCCGAAGATTCCGAACGCAATGATGATGATCAGCCCGGACATGCCCACTCGGCTCTCCTTGAATATCTCCCAGTTCTGAGCGAGCGAGCGCATGTTCATCTTCCATCGTATCTTCCAGATAGGCTCCGTTATCCCCGGGTCAAACCGGGGCAGATGCTCCTCGGGCCCTCTCCCAACGTTGGGGCTGGTAGCTAGGTCTGTCATGCGCATTCACCTACCCTTCCGCCGCCGGTTGCCCGGTGTAGGATATTCTGGGATCGAGGAAGGCGTAGAGCACGTCGGCAACGAAGTGTGCTACCAGCAAAAACACGCCGGTAAAGACGAGCGCCCCGGTAGCCAGCGGATAGTCATTGCCCAGCGCCGCACGGAAAAGCACCTGCCCGATCCCGGGCCAGGAGAACATCGTCTCTGTCACCAGGCCGCCGCTCATCGACGATGCCAAGCTCAGCACTAAGCTTGTCACTGTGGGAAGAAGAGCGTTGCGCGCGGCGTAGCGATCGCGCACCACATTGTCGGGCAGGCCCTTGGCTCTGGCCGCCATCACGTAGTCTTCCTGAACCGTCTCGAGCATAGAATCGCGCATCAGGAGCATCGTTCCCGCGAAGTTGATCAGCGTCAGCGTACATACAGGCAGTATCATGTGTCGGATGATGTCCCATATGTAGATTAGCGTCCCGGTAGCGTGCGCAATCCAGATCGCCAGGCCGATCACCCCGGCTGTCGACGCCCATGCCAGCGCAGCGCTCTTGCGCGTTCTGCGCAGCCCGCGCCTGAAAACCCAGAATATGAGGAACACAGCGAGAGCGATTACCGAGGCGCCTAGTACCATGTAGCCGAAGACCGTATTGGAGCTAAACGGCGCCTTGACCCACAAGGCAGGCTCAATGAACTGGTTCAAGGGTAGCCAGTGCAGAGTGAAGGCGAACAACCAGATCAAGATCAGCGACAGCAGCGGGTAGAAGGCTGTCCAGAATGTTATGCCGACTACCGTGGCGATGTGGTCCACAGTCGCTCCACGCTGCCAGGCTATGATTCGGCCGAGAACAAACCCAACGTAAAACGACAGGCAGTTCGCGGTGACGAAGAGCACGATAGTGCGCGGAAGTCGTTCAATGAGGATGTCCCATACAGGCCTGGGGTAGTGGCTGAAGGACACGCCCAGGTTCCCCGTGAAGAAGTTCTTGATGTAGCTGAGGTATTGGAGGACTGGCGGTCGATCCAGACCCAGTTGCTTCTTGAGCTCCTGCCGCGCGGCCTGCGGAATCCTTGGGTTTGCCAGGTACACCTGAGATATGTCGCCCGGCATGGCCTGCATGAGGAAGTACACCATGGTCATGTATATGAGCAACGTGAGAACCAACTGGCCTACACGGCCCAGCATGTATCTTCGCATTGTTATCACCCGAGCTTTCAGCTGTTCTCTTCCAAATCGGAGCGCGGGCCGACAGGCCCCGATGGGCCGCCGGCCCGCGCGTGGCCAGGAATCACCCAGCGAACGCTCTTAGTTCTTCAGCTTGACTGTGCTGGTCATGCCGCCAAAGTACTGGATGCCGCTCAGGACCTTTGTGAATGGGTACTCCAGACGATCACTTCTATAGGCTTCGATCAGAGGAGTATCGAACAGCACTATGTACGGCAGATCCTCCGCCAGCATCTGCTGCATCCGGAAGGCCTTATCCCGAGCCTTGACCAAGTCCGGCTCGGCAAGGAACGACTCCGACAGCTTGTCGAACTCCGGATTGACGTACTGGGTGGCATTGAATCCACCGGCAGGCGCCTGGCTGCTGTGGAAGAACCAGTGCATATGGTCGGGATACAGGCTCAAGCTCCACCCCAGCAGGAAGGCATCGTAGTCGCGGTCGTCAGTCCTGGTGAGGACCACGTTGAACTCAGTCGGAACCACCTCGCAGGGTATCCCGATCTCCTGCATCCAGGTACCGATGTTCAGGCCGAATGTGTAGCGAAGCGGGTCATAGCCGGCCGTCATGACCATGAACTCGAACGACGGCATCTTCTTGCCGTCCGGCATGATCAGGCCCTTGCCGCGCTTCAGAACTTTGTCTTTCTCCACGTCTACCTGAGGCTCAACCTCCCATGAGAACCCAGCGCTCTTGAGCAACTTGACTGCTTCTACAATCCGCTGGCTGCGGGTCAGCCCCTTGCCCCACATCTTGACATCGGTGTTGAACCAGTAGGCGTTGCCCGGAGGAACTACCGAGTACTGGGCAAACGCCACACCCTGTAACACCCTCTGAGTGATGTACTCGCGGTCAATCAGCGTAGCTACTGCCTGACGGAACTCCTTGATCCCGAATGGGTAACGTGCGAGGTTGAACCCCATGTATCTGAAACCGTTTACACTGTTCTCGATGGTGGTGATGTTAGGCGTCTTCTTGAGCTGTTCCTGGAATCCGCGCTGCAGACCCAGGGAGTTCAGCACGAAGTCGACCTCGCCCTTCATGAGTGAAAGCACTGCCGCGTTCTGGTTCTGCAGAATGCGGAACCTCAGCTGGTCGACGTATGGGCCTTCCACGACCTGAAGCTTAATGTCGCCCTTGGCGTCTCCTGTAGTCCACTTCACGCCGGTCTTTTTGTTCTCGATCATGAAACCGCCGCTCGTGTAGAAGGTGTTCGTGTCGCCCTTGAAGGTGTAGTACTTGTTAGGCGTATGCGTGACGAACGCGCCCTTCTCCCAGCGCTCGACCACCCACGGACCCGCAACCGGCTCGCCCACCGGATCATGGGCAAGCAGTTCCTTCACAGGGTCAGCTGCCTTAAGGGCTTTGTCAACTATCGGGCCCCAGTATGCCTTGGGCAAGATGTACGCCTGCAGCATGCCATACTGCCACTGCGCGAGCCCAGGCAGTTCGGTGAGGAAGAACTTCACGGAATAGTCGTCGACCTTCTCAACGCGGGCAAGGATGTCCGGGTCAATGTTGCCGGGCCAGTTGCCGCCGAGCTTGTTAGGGTCGAGCGCCAGCGGCGCCATGTAGCTGAACGCAACATCGTCAGCGGTAATGGGCTTGCCGTCGCTCCACTTGAGGTCCCTGCGGATGCGCACTGTGGAGGTGTAGAACGTCTTGCCGTCTATCTTCTCTTCCTAGAAGGGCGTCGGCATGCCCAGCGCTGCGGACGGACTGAACACAAAGTCCGGTGCAGCATTGCCGTAAAGGCCGATGTACGATTGCTGGTAACCAACGAATGCATTCCAGACCGAGGCATCGGGCCCGAGCTGCGCCCAGATGTTCAGCGTGGTGGGGTCCTCGAAAATCGCCATCTCATAGACCTTCGCCGCCGCCTGGCCCATCACGCTCATGCCCGCTATCACGGCCACGAACAGAAGAACAGCCAGACCAAACCTTAGGTTTTTCATAGCCCCCATGTACCTCCTTTGTACTTAAGTGGAGTCACAGGGTTATGATTCTGCCTAAAGAATCAAAGTCCTGCCTTTAAGCATGGCCGAATATACTTGCGTACCCATATACGTCATAGCGCTTCCACCAATTTCTTCGTCACCTCATCCTCCGCGCGCTTGTCCCAGCCCTCTTTCACGTACGAAACCGCTCCTGACCTGTCGATTACATACACCACAGGCACGCCGCGCACACGGTATGACGCGGCAGCCGACGGGCCCGCAGGCCCACCTACCACCGGGAATGTTGCTCCAAGCCCGGACACGAACTGGCTGATGACTCGCGCATCCTCGCCGAGATCGTTTATGCCCACACAGAGCAGCCCGCGAGCGCGGTGCCGATCATGCAGACGCTGAATGGCGCCCAGAGCGTCGGCCGACAGCCGATACTTCGTGTTCCAGAACACAACCAACATCACCTTGCCTCGCACCGGTATGACGACTTCACCGCCATCGAGCGAGGTCGCTCTTACCTGAGGCGCAGATCCTCCAAGCAGACTCGCCGGCTGCGCCAGAACTTCGCCTCCACCAAACGCCAGCCCTACCGCAATGGCGGCCAGCGTAAGCAGGGTAGTGGCCAGAACTCGCCTGTGTCTGATCATTCGCACTCACCTTCCCGAGATCGCGGAGCGATTTCGCACATCTAGCGCGCTCCTCGTACGTACATTTGACGCCTGCCCACCGCTGAGGTTTCATGCTCGACTCATTCGCCAGGCGCCTGATCGAAAAAGCTCCCCCTTCCGGGGGAGCGCTTCATCATCGCTCTCTACTTTTGGGACTCAGGCCTCAATGGCATCCACACCGTCCTGCCCACGAGTTCGGAGTATCTATACTCCCCTTCACCCGACGCAAACGACTCCCGAATCGTCCTCTCAAACTTGTTGACCTGCGCATCCATGTTGTCGGCATGGTGAAGAATGCACGCCTCAATTGTCGCAGGCTGAACAGGAGATCCCCATTCGAGAGTGCCGTGGTGACTCGCCACAAGGTGGGCGATTTCGAGCGTGAGCCCAGGTGTCCAGCATGGCGAAGCGCACGAGCCCTTGTTGGCACAGTCAGACACCAGCTCAGCGATGCGCCTCGAGACCAACTCCATCCCGAGCACGATGTGGTCGACCGCCACGCCGTTCGGAGACATCGCCGCTTGAGCCCGCGCCCGATCGTAATCATAGCTTTGGACCTTGCCGATGTCGTGGAGGAGCGCGCCGGCGCAGAGGACATCCCAGTTCACCGAAGCGTACTGCTCGGCCGCCTGGCGACAAATCCGCAAGACGTTGACGGTGTGCTCCAGAAGGCCGCCACAGTATGCATGATGATGCCTGATCGCGGCGGGCCACTCCCGGAACCTGGCCATGAATTCGGAATCGCCAAAGAACGATTGAAGAAGACAACGGATCGGCCTATTCGACACGCCGGACACGGCGGCCGTAACCTCCCGGATCATCTCGTCAACATCTCGTGGAGTCGCAGGGACATAGTCAGCCAGGTTGCACTGTGACACATCACACAGTGTGATGGAACGACCGAAACTGGATGTGTCTTGCGACAGCTGCAGGCTCCCGCCGTACTCCTCCACCTGAACGTTGCTAACGCGCACACAGGCGCCTGGCTCAAGCCCCAGAGTGGCGTCAGGCGAATACCGCCAAAGTTTTAGGCTAATCTCGCCGGTCCTGTCAACCAGCCTCACATCGGCGAAATACGAACCGTTCCTGGTCATCCTGGATTTGAGGTCCGCACAAAGAAAGACTGTGTCCGCCATCATCCCAGGTCTCAGATCAGCTACGAACTGCGTTTTGACTATCCGGTGCTCCATTAGATAACCTCATTTCGCTGTCACTCCACTCTCGGGCCGAAGAACCGCTCTATCTCCCGAAAAGCTGCCTCCCGGCTGTCGGCCGCGTGTGCCAGATTGTACGTCACAGAAGTAGCAAGGCTGCCGCGCACCGTTCCCGGCGCCGCTTTCATCGGGTCGGTAGCGCCCAGTATCTGCCGAGCGGCCTCCACCGCATTCGGAGCTTCCATGACCATGGCAAGCACGGGTCCGGACATCATGTACGCTTTGATCTCGTCGAAGAACGGTTCGTCGGCTAGGTGGAGGTAGTGCTCGCGCACTAGCGCTTCCGACATCACCAGAGTACGCGCCCTCACCACACTAAACCCGCGGGTTTCGAACATCGATATGATCTTCCCCGCAAGTCCACGCATCAGCCCGTCGGGCTTAATCATGACAAACGTGCGCTCCATGGCGCGCCTCCCACCTCTATGGAATCAGACCCTGGTCACCGTCAATGGCCCTTGCCAGATTGACCAGGTCCTTCAGAGCCGAACTAGCTGCTGCCGACGGCCCTCCGGCGCCGCCCACAATTGTGAGTTCGCCGAACATGTCTGTCGTGAATCTCACGCCCTTGCTATCGCCTGTGACCTGGGCCAGAAAATCCTTGTATGGAACGGGCGTGGGCTTCACCTCGATGCTGACATCATCGCCGTTACGGACTGCCCTTCCTATCAGCCGCAACGTACGACCCTGCACCGCCCAGTACGCTATCTGCCTGGGGGTAACTTCGGTTATCCCCGTAATCTTCACGTCGCTGAGTCGCTTACGGGCTCCCATTGCCGCGTTGGCCAAAACTAGTATTTTACAGGCCGTGTCGATGCCGCTGACATCGCGCTCGGGATCGGTTTCCGCAAGGCCCAAAGCCTGGCTTCTACGTAAGGCCTCCTCATAAGAGAGTGCATTGTCGGACATCGCTGTGAGAATGTAGTTCGTAGTCGAGTTGAGTACACCCTCTATCGAATGGACTTCAGCCCCTGCAAGGCTCACCCTCACAGTATCAATAGTAGGAAGGCCGGCTGCGGTGGCGCCGCTGAACTTGAGTCGCACACGCGCGTCCCGGGCAGCCTGCACCATGCCGTCGAAGTCCGCTACAAGAGGGGCCTTGTTGAGGGTCACCAGATGGCAACCACGCCGCGCAGCTCCCTTCAGCCTGGAAAGCGCGGGTTCGCCGGTCGCCAGATCGGACCAGGTTGCGTCGACCAGCACCCGTATATGCCCCGATTCCTCCGACGGAAGCCACAGGTCGAGATCATCGGGGTTTCCGCCTACAAAACCCTCCTGCTCAGATAGTGTGCCCGCATTAGCCAGATTCACCAGAACCGGCCATTCGATGCCGGATTCCGCCCGGATTCCGCCTTTTCGGGTGACTATCGACACCACTCGCGGCTCAATGCCGTGGCGTGATTTCAGGTACGACCTCTTCCTGTTGACCAGCCTCACAAACTCTCGCCCGACATTGCCGAAACCATAGAGAATTATCGCGATCTGCAAGATGATACCCCCTAGACCTGCGGTTCTCCCTTTTTTACTCCGGCCATGAACATTAGAGCGATGAGCGCACACAGTACCGCGAACGGAAAAAGCGCCCTCATGCCGAAAAGATCGCGTAGAAAGCCAAAGACGGGCGGCCCGGTGATAGCCGCGAGAGACGAGAACAGGTAATATAGGCCTGTATAGGCGCCGGTCTTGGACTTAGCGGCCATATCTACAACCATCGGATATGAGTTGATGTTTATCGCTGCCCAGAACATACCTGCCAGCGCCAGAACGGCCGGGACTATCACAGATGCTCGTGCAAGTATCGCGCCTACAATAGCGAGCTGACCATCGCCCTCAACCGAGCCCGCGTAGAATAGCTTGTTGAGCAGAACCAACACAGGCCGGCCAAGCGCGTCGCTGCCCACCAGGCCTATGATAGACAGGCAGACTGCCAACCCCACGATGCCGATCTTGATGGTACGCGCCCGACCGATGGATGTAGCCAAGAACCCTGCGGGTATGGCGAACGCCACCAGAGCAAGCGAGAAGAATCCAAGGTACAACGCCCCGCTGGCCTCGGATATGCCCCATACGTCCTTGCCGTACAGCGTGAAGAAAGCCTCGATTCCGTTCCATGCAATGAACCAGAAGAAGATGGCGAGAAGCATGCACCTGGCACTGCGGTCGGGATCACGCCTCACTTCGCCGAGGGCTTCCAGGATCCCTACTGTCTCACTGCCCTCACCGGCGCCTTCGACGACCTCCGGTTCGCGAATTCGCCACTTGAGCACCAGAGTAATGATGATCATCAAGAGGCCGGCGAATACGAAGGGAAGTGCCGGATTCACATTGTACAGCCGCGAACCCACGAAAAAGGCGAGGAGTGCCCCGAGCCCTCCCATCAGGTTGATCACGCCATTTGCCTTGCTTCTGAGCGCCGGCGGCGTGATATCAGGCATCAAAGCCACTGTGGGAGCTCGGAAAATGGCCATGGCCAGGTTCATTGCTATCAAAGCCGTCATCATTGAAGCCAGAGAAGATCGAAACAGAGGAATGACAGCGAAGAAGAGCGCTCCTAGGGGCATGCCCGCGAGTATGTACGGCATACGCCGTCCATACCTGTTCCACGTTCTATCGCTGGCGGCGCCGAAGTAGGGCTGCAGCGTGACCGCGGCGATGTTATCGAACGTCATGATGAAACCGATGAGCGTGCCTTTAAGCACCGTATCTGCCAAGACATTGTCGAGGAAGACCGGCACAAACGCATTGTACAACGCCCAGCTCAGGCTGATTGCGAAGAACCCGAGCCCCAGAGTGAACGTGCGGGGGTAGTCGAGCTTCCGAGTCATGGCTGCTCCGATTCCTCCTCTCGCATCTTCACGGCCAACGGTACATCGTTAGTAATGATCGCATCGACGCCGGATGCCAGCATGCGGCTTATATCGGCGGGGCTATCGCAGGTCCACGCGTTCACCTGTACTCCCGCTGCATGGGCGCCTGCCACGAACTCCGGGAACACAGTGAAATGGATGGGATGCAAAGCCTCGGCGCCTAATCGCGCCGCATAATGCCATGGTTCCACAAGTGCGCCCATGTACAGAAGCCCTATGGCCATCTCGGGTGCCAACCGCTTCAGCTCAACCAGGCCATAATGGTTGAAAGACGAAAAGATCACTCGCTTGGCCGCGCCGCGCCTGCGCACAAGATCCACCAACTTCTCCTCGATCCCGGGGTACAGTACAACGCCGCTCTTGATCTCGATGTTGATCAGGCGACATGCATCTCCCACGGCGTCAAGCACCTGATCTAGAGTGGGGATCCTCTGAACCTCGGCTCCATGTACGAACTTGGCCGCCGCATTCAACTCACATAGTTCGGCGAAGCTCTTCTCCCCAACAAACCCGCTTCCATCGGTCGTGCGTTCCAGGCGCTCATCGTGGATGACCACAAGCTGGCCGTCGCGCGATAGATGCACGTCCAGCTCGATGCCATCCGATCCCATCTCAATCGCCTTGCGGAATCCGGCTAATGTGTTCTCTGGGGAAATAACAGGCACACCCCGGTGCCCCAGAATCAGGGGCATCCTGTTCAATATGGATCACACCTTCCCACATGATTCAGGCGAATGCCGCACTACTGACGCGGTATTTGACATCGGCCTCGGAAATCCTCTGTGAGAAGGTGAGCTTCTATTGGGACTTCCAGATGAACACTCCCAGCCCGGCGAGGAAAGCGATGCCGGCTACCTCAGCTATCCTACGCGCATCGATCTGCGCTTCTCCCGGGTTGCCCGACTCCGGCTCCGACAGCCTGAGAAACTCAGCCCAAACTGACTGCAGATGACCCAGGGCGCCGACGAAACGGGCGGTGCTGCGGGCCCTCAAGGCATCGATGCGTCGCTGAAGCCCAGCCCCGTGCTCATGAGTAGCGGGCCGCCTCGACTCACCCACCACGCCTGCTCCGATCGCAACAGCCGCCCCTACCTGCCAGCGAGGACCATCCGATAACTGGTCCCATTCGAACCCAGCGGATAGGGTGATTGCATCAAGCAGGCTACAGGCGGTGCTAGCCTCGGCCAGGCGGGCCTCGGCTTCGATCAAGTCAGGATCATGGGTCAGCCACTCATACATCACGACTGCCGGATCAGCATCAAGCACTCGCTCAATCAGCTGGGCGAGATGCGTCGGACCATCGTCGCTCATCACCACGGGCCTGATCTCATCGGAAGGCAGTCCAATCAGCAGAGAGAGTTCACCGTACGCCTGCATGGCGCCGACCGCATCGCACCGCGCCGCCAGCACTTCAGCCTTCCGCAGCATGTCGACTGCCCGAGCCGCGGCCCCGGCCTCGACCATTGCGACTCTGAGCTCGGCCGCCCTCAGCAGGGCTTCCTCCAGACTCACGGCTTCAGCCCGGATAATCCGCGGGATGCACGAGAGCGGCGCCTCAACCACCCCTCTCCACGTCGCCATCCCGCGGTTCTCACTCGAGCCCGGTCTGCCCGATTCGTACGTGAGGCGGCAGGATACCCCGGGCGGCCCCTCTGCCGTTGCCCATGCTTCAAGTGCTGATGATGATGCACGAAAACCCAACACGGGACGCCACGACGGAGCTCCGCTCGCGGTTCCGAATTCCGCAGCAAAGCGATCACTCGCCTCTGCACAGTACGGATCGAGGCGAATCGCAGCATCGAGGAACTCACACATGCTCATATGAATTGGTTCTGCCTGTGAAAACATCTGAGATGTCGCCGCCAGGAGAAGGGTAAAAAGGCAGACGAGCGTGGCGCGCCGGCGAACGATGCGCCCTATGAACACAGATATCACAAGATCACTTCCTCCAAGCCACTGTCCTGATAACATACTAGAACGGCTAGAGCGGCTTGCCCATCGCCCGACCGGGTGATTTTCAGCTCTGCTTGCGCACAGTATAGCGGTCTTCGAGAGCCAACCAGTTCTGCGGATAGTCGTACATGACATTCCAGTAACTGGCGCCACGTAATCTGAACGCCCCAATGAGCGCATGGGCTGCCACTGATGAACGTACGTCCTCGAACCACACCTCGTGCTGCGCGCCTGCCTCGTCTACATACCGAAACCAAGGCGCCTGGGCAGTCTGGTCGAAGCTGATGTTCACGCCGTATCGCGAAGCCAGGTCGACGGCTTGCGAGGGAGTCACGGTTCTGGCGAACGTGCCCGGCGGCGCCGGCACGGTCCAATCGTAGCCGTAAAGGGGTATGCCCATGAGGATCTTGCCCGGAGGTATCTGAGTAACGGCGTACTCCAGCACTCGCCTGACCAAGTTCACGGGGGCTATGGCCATCGGCGGGCCTCCCGACCATCCCCATTCATACGTCATCAGCATAGTGAAATCGAGGTGTGGGGCCAGCGCTGCGTAGTCAAACGTGCCGACCCAGGGTAGACTGGGCCAGTCAGCCCATTTCGGAGCCATGGCATTTGAGAGGCTGAGCCCCCGCGCGTGGGCAGCTCGCGACAGCGCCGCCATAAACGATGTGTACAGCTGCCTGTCTTCTGGATGCATGTTCTCAAAGTCGATGTTTATGCCCTGGAAGCCTTCGGCCAGAGCAAACTCGACGATGCTCTCAATGGTCGCGTCGCCCGTCGGCCCCGACATAGCATTGTGCGCCAGTTCAGGGGTGAAATTCGACCCGTCGAAGTTGGATATCACGGCAAGCGGAGCGACTCCTAGCGAGCGCGCCACCCTCACCGCCGGTCCGGACGCACCCGCCGTATACACTACTCCGCCCCGTCCGTCCACGGGAAAGCTGAAAACGCTCGCGTATGTCAGATCGTGTGAGATTCCTGAGAGTATGCGCCTCGTGGAGCCCTCGGAGAGGGGGAACAGATAGCCGTTCGTCTCTATCGGCGTTTTCGGCGCGACCGGAGCTGATTTCACGGGAATGACCAGTGATTGTCCTACGCTAATCAGATTCGGGTCGGCCAAGCGGTTGACGGTCGCTAAGAGCGCGACCGTCGTGGCAAATCTTGAGGCCAGCCGCGACAGGGTGTCACCGGCAGCCACTGTGTACAGCTGATGAGTCCATCCGGGCATAACCAGTCGCTGCCCCACATGGATCAGATTGACGTTGACGATGGCGTTCGCCGCGGCGATGGCCTGCACTGTAGTAGAGAATAGGCTGGCTATGACATATAGCGTATCCCCAGGCCTCACAGTATAGACAAGAGGTTCCACAGGAACGCGCGTGACGGGGATGGCCAGGGCCTGCCCCACAACAAGCACGTTAGGATCGGAAATGGCATTGGCCGCGACGATCGACTCAATAGACACTCCGTACCTGCGGGCGATTGCATACAGAGTATCGCCGGGTACAACAACATGGGTAACCACGCTCATCACTCCTGCAGGAAACTGCCTATGTCATCATATTGGCCCTCCCGCAGAAGGTGTCCCTCCGGCTTCTACATCATGGCTCCATGTTCGTACGCCGCCAGTAACTGATCACAGGTGCTCCCATCGGCCGGGTACGATACCACGCACCATTCCAGGTCCGGCCCCTGCATTCTGGCGCCGTCGCTCGTGACCGGAATACCTGCCGCGATCCTCTTGATCCTGTTGGCCACGATTTGGCCCCTCGGCTTGTCTGCGCCGGGGAGCAGCACGGCGAATGTTTGGTCGCCAAACCTTGCCGCTACGTCGCTGCCGCGGAAGCTGCCTTTAACGGCGCCGGCCACGGCCTCGATGGCTGCATCGCCCATGCCGTGACCGAACGCGGCGTTGATCTCGCGCATGCCCACGATGTCCAAGAACACTAGCGCGAATTGTCCTCCATAGCGCTCAGCCCGCGAAGTCTCCTCGCGAATCCGTCTTACCAAATGTTTCCGGTTGTAGAGGCCGGTAACCGGGTCCCGATCCAGCGCCTGCACCAGGTTGGCCACAGCCATCTGGGCTTCGATGACCACAGCCAGGCAGTCACACAGCTTGGCGTGTATCATGAGATCATCGGCGGCAAACGCGCCCGTGCCATGCCCATAGCCGATCAGGATGCCGACGGAACGACCTATACCCGTAAGCGGAGCCGATATCCAGGACCCGTCTGGCGCGCAGGCAGGGGTCTGGCGGCACGCCCCTTCGTCATGGCGATCCGGCACGTCGCCGTAGAATGTGAACTGAAGCACGCCATCACTATCAATTATGCCGAGAGCAGCGGCACGGTAGCCCATGCACTCCGTCGTCTGGCGCGCAACTGCCCGCCATATGCTGACAGCATCTTGCTCTACTCGCGCTTCTCGAACTATCAGTGAAACCACATCTAGAGCACGAGCAGCGTCAACCCCCGGGCTGACCATGCCCATCCCCCCAACCACATCGAGCAGGGGGGCGGATCCCCGCCCTCCCTCTCTCGCAATCAGCGCTTACATCAGAACCAGGGTCGGCCAAATCCCCACGGCCCGAATCCGAATCCCCACGGCCGTCCAAACCCCCACGGCCCGAATCCGAATCCCCACGGCCGGCCAAACCCCCACGGGCCGAATCCCCAGCCTGGAAAGCCAAAGCCGGGAAAACCAAAGCCCGGAAAGCCCCAGAACGGCCTAACCCAGGGGAAGAACTGCGCCGCGTCCAGCCCTGACTGGGCGTCAGGAGCAGTCACAGCGCCCGCCGCGTACCCGGGGTCGTCCATCATTGCCTGCGGATAAAGCACGTGCGCCACCTCCGTATGAAGTCTTGGACCACGCACGACAGCATATTCGCCGGCGTGCGTAGGCGGACTGCTCGGATTGGCACATGCGAACCGGACCTGCCCTACCTATCTCGGCTATCTGACGATTGTGAACCGGCCGGTGCTGTAGATGCCTATCTGGTATCCCTTGACAGTGAATATCACCCGCATGCTCCCAGGAGCCACTCCAGGGAAGAACCGTGTAAGCCACTCTGTCGCCACGGCCCCGGCCTCACCGTACGCCGCCGCCACCTCTGCGTCGCTCACGCTGAAACGGGCCGCCCCCAGGTGCGTGTCCCATTCAGGCTGAGTGCGGGTATCGACGAACAGATCGATTGACGTGGGGCCAAGGAAGCATCGCGCACTCTGCCTCACTAGCCTCGTAGTTAGGGCGCCCGGGCAGTTGTAGTAGGCCGTGACACGTATGGCGGCCAGCTCTGCCACGGACATCTTCGCCTCCTGGTTGAGAGCCTCTGAAAGGTACGGTAACGACGCAGCCTGCGCCGAGCCGGCTCCTCCCCCGAAGCCGGGTACGACTACGCTAACGATGAGCGCAGCTGCAAGTAGGGTTGCCAGCGAAAAGACCAACGGCATGAGACTAGCTTTCTGCCTCAACATGCTTCGCCTCCTCGCGGGCCGGTCACGTGAAGCGCCTCATGCTCCGATCGGCGCGAGAGAGCCGCAAACGCAAGGCTTCCCGCCGCGCGGAACGCACCGGCCATGACCAGCGCCCAGCGGATATTGAGTGAATCCACCAATGCCCTGCCTATCAAGGGCCCTATGAAAGACGTCAGGTTTACGGCAGCATTGTGGTACGCGATGAAGTCCGTCCTGTTCTCGGCGGGCGACACTTCCAACAGAGTGTTCAGCATCAGCAAGGTAGTGCCTGAGGTAAAGAACCCCATCGACACATTGAAAGCGGCAACCATCCAAGGCCGGGGCGATATAGCAACCATGACAGGCGTAAGGGCCATGCCCGCTGTGGCAGCGGCCAGAGCGGCCGTATTCCCTTTTCTGGCTGCATACCGACTCCACACGGGAAACGACAGGTACTGCGCCATACTGCTCACGATTGAAAAGACAGCCACCCAAAGGTTGCCGCAGTCAAGGACTCTCACGTAATAGATAGTGAATAGGGGTTGTGCCATCATCCAGCCAAAATAGAACAGCATGGCCCTGGGTGTGAAACCCGCTCTCGCAATCTGTCCGAGCAGCGCCCGGCGATCGAAGGTTCTCGAACCGCCCGAATTCGAGGCAATCGGCACACACTCTACGTCGCAACGCGGCTCGTATGTCTTCGAAAGTGCCCGAACTTCCATGACCGAGGCAGCAAACGCGACCACGAACACCACCTGGTACCCTATGGGAAACGACAAAGCGTCCAGCAGATACCCGCCGACAAGGGTAGGAAGAAAGCCCACCGCCGTTACTATTCTGCTGCGCATGGCAAACGCTTCTCCGCGGCGCTCAGACGGTATCGCGTCTGCCATCAGAGCCTGCCACGCAATGTTGCCGATGGCGCCGGGCACGTTCATCAGGGCGATTAGGAGCACAAGAGCGCCTGCGCGCGAGTCCTCCGAGAACAATGGAAGTGCTGCGATGCCCAGGAGAAAGAGCCTGTTGGCGAAGGCGAACGCGCACGCTGCTCCCTTCTTCCGCTCGAACGGGCGGAGTACCTGTGCCCCCAGAACACTGGCGATGCATGATACCGCTGCCGGCAATGCTGATATGAGCGCTACCTGCAGATTGCTTGCGCCCAGTTTGATCGCCAGGACGCCCAAGAACGGACTGTACAAGTTAGCCGCGAGGCTCTGCCACGCTCCGTGTTCAGCATTGACCCGGATATTATGTCGGACCGATGAACTCTTCTCGTGCTCGCATGCTCTGCCCCGTGCCACAAACAAGCTCAACTGGCCGACTCCCCCAGACGCTCCATGAGCGCTGCCCGCTGTTCGTCACTGGCAAAGGCATGCCTGGCGGCGCGAACGTTCATGAGGGCAAGATCTGCACGGGATAGCTCGAACGCCTCCTCCACGAGTACATACTCGCCTGTGAGCGTTATGTTGGATATGCCTGGATCGTCGGTGTTGAGGCAGACCGACACGCCGCGCTCAATCAGCCTGGGCAGAGGATGCTCCCGAACAGACGGCGCCGCCTGGGTATGAACGTTGCTGGTGGGGCAGACCTCAAGCAACGTACCCCGATCCACAAGCATCTTAACAACACGATCATCTTCTATGGCCCGCACTCCATGGCCTATCCTGGTGGCACCCAGTTGTTCCACAGCGACCTTCACGGAAGACGGGCCCTCGGCCTCGCCGGCATGAATCGTGACGCCGAGCCCGTTCGCGCGCGCCCAGGCCATTGGGCGCGCATACTCCTCAAGGCCTAGCGCTCGGGTGTCGTCGGCGATGTCCACTCCGGTTACTCCGTTCGACAAGTAATCGGCGGCGAGCCTAACCGTGTCCCAGGCCACGCGCTCTCCCTCGGGTTGCGGCGCAATTAGGATGAAGTTCACGGCGATGTCATGCGCGGCAGCGACCCGCGCCCCCTGGAGTACTGCTTCCACCGCCTCAGAATACGACAAGCCAGTCAGGCGCCTAATGAAAGCCGGCGAGAACCTGAGCTCTACGTACACAATCCCGTCGGCCGCGCAATCCTCGATGGCTTCAGAGGTGATCCGCGATATGTCGGATGCCGTCTGTATGCATGGCATGAAGAACTCGAACTTAGTCAGAAAGTCCGCGAGCGACCTATCAGACCCTGTTATCTGAACACGAGGCAGGATCTCACACAGTGGAGTGTCCAGGTATTCCCGACGGTTCTTCTGGAATAGATCCAGAATGGTCGCGGGCCTTATGGCGCCTTCCAGATGCCTGTGTAGTTCAACTTTAGGAAGGCTCCGCATGCCTGCGTCTGTACACTCGCCCACTGTCATCCCCCCAAACGTGCACCGAGCGGCGGTGCGACAGGCCTGCCGCCGCCCGTGCAGCAGTCTTGCTAGCGATAGCGCCCTATACCAAGGTACTTCCCGATGTTGGCAGTATCGTCCAACACAGGCTCTATGACGGGCGACGCGCATGTCATGATAGTGGCTACGCCGGGTCCGTGGCCTGCCACAAGGCAGTCGGAATGCACGAC
>DAOTAC010000008.1:16406-18057 GCA_035382325.1 Bacillota bacterium
ACGACGCCGATACTCACCGCCCCGCGTCTGTAGCTCCTGCCGTAGAGGTTATCGCAATCAGCGAGAGCCACGATGTCGCCGAACCGCAGCTTATCCAGGCCCAAGCGCGCTATCTCCGCCCGGTCGGTAGTTGTGATATCGTAGTCGCCTGAAGCCACATCCGCTGAGCCTATTCCCGACCCCATGAGCACCGCCGGGACCACGGCAGTCACCCTAACGCGAAGCCTGCCGCCGGCCTCTTCAGGGTTCATCAGTTCGAGGAGAGCCGGGTCTAGGTTAAAGAGCTTCACGTCTGGGTAGTCCAGCAACCGAAGGCCCTGACCGTATGAGCGGATGAGGATCTTGTCTTCGATGCAGAGCTTCTCCAAAGTGTCATCGTCGAAATCGACAAGAACGTGTTCGATCCCACCATGGTGCCCGGTCACGACGCCTCGAGCTCCTTTGGCGTCTCCGCTCACCACGCGGGCCTCATTTCCGATGCACGACAGGATGTTATAGGCCCGATTCAGCTCGTCGGCGCGCTTCTCGAATTTCGCCGCCGTGGACACTCCCGGCTCAATGTGGTCACCTGCCCAGCCAAACGCTGCGTCGCCCACGCGCACATTGTAGGTTATGCCGCCCACACCCGGCAGCGCGAACGGCACTCCGTCGGCATCGATGCGGAACGCCTGCTTCCTCACGTGAGGCGCCACGGCGCCCTGAACAGATATCATGACAAGCCTGTCCTTGTTCGTCCTCAAAACAACGGCCACCTTCCTTCTGCTCACTCTGTACAACCTTCGTTATTCACCTTATGGGCCGCGATTCCTGCCTCGGGCAGGCGCAAATGTGCTGACCGCCCGCCGCCGACTGGACGTGCCTGAATATGATGGACTGGATCAACACAGCGTCAAGGGAGGAAAGCATATGGACTATCATCATCCAACCGGACGTGGGTGCATGGAACTGGCCCGAGCATACGTATGCCCGCAGCCTGCATATTCACAGCGGTACAACCCGATTGAGGGGCTGATACACGGAACCATCTTCCCCGAGCTGGTGAGGGCGTACGTTCCCGAGCGGGAGCGCCCGGTATGCCCCCGGGAGGTGGGTAAGTGATGCGGGCTATGAACAAAGACGAGCTCATGCTGCGAATACAGGCCCTCGAGTTCACGGCCGTGGACCTCAACTTGTATCTCGACACTCATCCGTGCGACGCTCGTGCCCTTGCCGACTACAATCAGGTGGCCGCGGCACTTGCGCAGACAATCGCTGCGTACGAGCAGATGTACGGCCCGCTCACGAATTTCGGGCGGTCGCAGTCCTGCGGCAGGTGGGCATGGGTTGAGCAGCCCTGGCCGTGGGAAACGCAAGGGTAAACATGACTAGCGGAGAGGAGGCTACCAGAAGTGTGGGTGTATGAGAAAAAGCTTGAGTACCCGGTCAAGGTCTCCGGGCCCAACCCGAAGCTCGCGAAGGCCGTGATTACCCAGTACGGAGGTCCCGATGGGGAGTTGGGCGCTTCGTTGCGCTACCTTACGCAGCGATACTCCATGCCTACTTCCCAGGCCAAGGGCGTCCTAACCGACATTGGCACTGAGGAACTCGCACACATGGAGATAGTGGCGGCGATCGTCTACAACCTGCTCAAGAATGCCCCGCTTGAGCAGAT
>DAOTAC010000009.1:0-17776 GCA_035382325.1 Bacillota bacterium
AAGGCCTTAGGAGATGCCAGCGGCCTGTGGTACACTCTTGACTGGCTCCATGCCTGCACATTCGCGCTGGTCGTTGCATGCTGCGGCCAGCTAGGGGATCTCGCCGAATCTGCTATGAAACGCGATGCCGGGATCAAGGATGCGGGCTGGATTCTCCCCGGGCACGGCGGTATACTTGATAGGTTTGACTCATTCTTCTTTGCGGCTCCTGTCGCATATTACTATCTCATCTTGATCGTACCCGGTCTGGGCGTGATGTGAACACGGAGGTGCCCACGTGAGCAACCATGCCAAGGCAAGTATAGCCGTGGGAGCGCTGGCTATCGGCATGTATCTGGCGATCAGGTTCGTCCTGCCGCTGTTCACGCCGTTCATTGTTGCGCTTTTCATCGCCATTCTCATCGATCCTGTCGTAAGCTTCCTGGAGCGTAGGCTCCGGATGCCCCGCGCAGTCGCGGTCATTATCGTTCTCGCGGCTTTGGGAGTGGTCCTCGGCCTACTCGTGGCGGTGGGCGTGAGTGAGATCTCGCGCGAGATCGATCAGCTTTTGCGGAACATAGGGGGTCTATCCAAATCATTGGCGAATGTGGTGGATGACCTGACTGCACGCGCTGCCCGTTTCTTCGAGGGGCTTCCCCAGCCGGTAACGGACATCCTGAGGGCGAATGAAGGCAGGATAGTCGCGCTTGTGGAGACCGCCGCTTCCGGCATGGCAGGCTTCCTTGGCCGCCTGCCGCAATTCACTTTGACTCTGGTGATCAGCATAGTAGCCACGTTTTTTGTGTCGCGCGACTTCTACTCTGCGTCTACCCGGGCCGCTTCCGCCCTACCTAGGGCGTGGCGTAAGCAGTTTGGCAAGATCAAAGGCGAAATGCTGGCCGCATTCGTGGGGTTCCTGAGGGCACGATTCGTCCTCCTTTCGATTACTGCCGTCATGACGATTCTCGGCCTTTCGGTGATGCGAGTGAACTATGCGTGGCTTCTCGGGTTAGCCTGCGGGGCGCTGGACATACTTCCACTTGTGGGTCCGTCGGCCCTGTTTCTTCCCTGGGCATTTTACCATATACTGGTGGGGAACATCGGATTCGCGTTTGGCCTTGTTGCCGTGCTTGCACTGAGTTCGGCTGTAAGGCAGATCGCTGAAGCCAGGGTGATGGGCAGGAACCTCGACCTGCATCCTCTAGTGGCTTTGATCTCAGTGTACGTGGGTGTGCAACTGTTCGGCGTAAAGGGGTTCATAGCCGGTCCCCTGGCAGTGATATTCTTCAAGGCGATTCTGCATTCTATCATTCTGCCGGTGTTTCCCCTTGACAAGGAGTAAGCGATGCTATCAGTCTGCATTCTGGGTTCTACCGGTTCGGTAGGCAGTCAAGCAATCGAGGTGGCTAGGTCGCTGAGCCTTCCGGTGACCGGGCTTTCAACGTGGTCCAATGTTCGTCTCCTGGCTGAGCAGGCGCGCGAGTTCAGGCCACGAGCGTGTGCAGTGGGCGACCCCCGCATGGCGGGCGATGCCCGGAACCTGCTGCGCGAGCTGCCGGGAGCTCCGCAGCTATTCGTCGGAACCGAGGGTCTTTCGGAGCTCGCCTCCATGGCAGAGCACGAAATAGTGCTCAATGCAGTAGTTGGTTTTTCGGGTGTGTATCCGACCCTCGCAGCGATCGAAGCAGGGCATGACGTAGCGCTGGCGAACAAAGAGACACTGGTGGCAGCAGGCAGTATCGTAATGGAGCGCGCGAGGCGGCGAGGTGTATCGATAAGGCCGGTAGACAGTGAGCATTCTGCTATCTGGCAGTGCCTTGCCGGTCAGGACAGGCAGAGCCTTTCTCGCCTCATACTGACGGCGTCCGGAGGACCCTTCCGCGACAAGGTGGATCTTTCCGATGTAACTCGAGAACAAGCGCTTGCTCATCCTAACTGGAGGATGGGGCCGAAGATATCGGTGGATTCCGCCACGATGATCAACAAGGCTCTGGAGGTCGTAGAAGCCCACTGGCTTTTCGATGCCTCGCCGGATATCATAGAGATTGCTGTGCACCGCGAGAGCATCGTACATTCCATGGTAGAGTTCGTCGATGGATCGGTCATTGCCCAGATGGGCGCGGCCGACATGCGCACTCCGATACAGTATGCTCTGACGTATCCCAAAAGGTGTGAAGGGCTAGCTCAGAAGCTCGATTTCGCCGAACTTGGAACCCTCACTTTCGCGGCGCCCGACGCCGCGCGCTTCCCAGGTGTCCTGCTTGGGCATCAAGCGCTGCAGCTCGGAGGAGTAGCGCCTGCAGCCATGTCTGCGGCAAACGAGGCAGCCGTAGACCGATTTCTCCGAGGCACGCTGCGCTTTTGCGACATAGCTCCCGTCGTGGCCGAAGCCATGCACAGGAGCGTAGATGGTGGGGAACTCTCGCTTCGGGGAATCGTTGAAGCAGATGGGCAGGCCAGGCAGTTTGTAGAGGAGAGGTGCGGCGGATGTACGCGCTCGCTTTCATAGTAGTAGTCGGTCTAGTGGTACTCGTCCACGAGCTGGGCCATTTCGCGGCAGCCAGGCTTGCTGGAGTTCGAGTGTACGAATTCGCCATCGGGTTCGGCCCTCGTCTGTTTGCGAAGCAGATAGGCCAAACGCTCTACGCCGTGCGCGCGTTGCCGCTTGGGGGCATGTGCAGGCTGGCGGGGATGGACGACTCGGAACTTGAGAGCGAACAGACTGATCCCGACGACCCGGCGAGCTTCGTGAACCGGCCTTTCTGGCAGAGGATACTGGTGGTTGCGGCCGGTCCGCTGATGAATTTCGTACTGGCGATCGCCATCTTCACCGGGCTGTTCTCGGCATATGGAGTGCCGATGGCCAGAGTCGTGGATGTCATGGAAGCAAGCCCCGCGCAGGTCGCGGGCTTCCGAGCGGGCGATACGATCATAAGCATAAATGGAAGGCCGGTAGCATCGGTTGCCGGGTTTGTGAACACGATATCGACCAGCTGGGGAAGGCGCCTGGATGTGGAGATCCAGCGGGACGGACAGAGAGACACAGTGCACGTGGTTCCCGAGTTCGATGCTAGAGCCGGGGTGGGTCGCATTGGCGTGAGCCTTACGGAGTCGCCCGTAAAATCCGAGGTCCGCGGTACTGTGGGCGGCGCGATCAGGTACACGTGGGGAGTGATCGATACGACGATCACCTCTTTGTGGGCGGCGCTGTCGGGCAGGGCTAAGCCTGAGGTGTCAGGCCCGCTAGGCATCGCAGGCATGTCGGCTCAAGCTGCGCAGCAGGGCCTGCCCAGTCTCCTGATGTTCATCGCCCTCATCTCAACTAGCCTGGGGCTTTTGAACCTTATGCCGGTGCCAATACTAGATGGAGGCTGGATTGTCCTTTTGGCCGTGGAAGCGGTGCGCGGAAAGAAGCTCTCACCCCAAGTAGAAGAGGCGCTCAGGTTCGTCGGGCTTGCGCTCCTGATTCTGCTCATGGTGTACGCTACAGTGAGCGATATTTCGCGGCTGATCGTCCGCGAGATGTAATTCTTTGCGGCATGTGGATGGTGTGCGGGATTGACTACTCGCGATAACACCCGGCAAGTGCTGGCCGGACGGGTTCCCATGGGCGGAGGCGCTCCAATATCGGTTCAATCGATGACTAATACGGACACACGCGACGCAGTGGCGACTGCTGCCCAGATCGGCAGGCTACAAGAGGCGGGATGCGAGGTAGTTCGTATTGCCGTGCCCGATATGGAGGCTGCGGACGCCCTGGGCAGGATTCGCAAGACCACCGAAGTCCCGTTGGTGGCCGACATACACTTCGACTATAAGCTCGCATTGGCCAGTATAGAGGCGGGCGTCGACAAGCTGCGTATCAACCCGGGCAATATCGGCAGCGATGCGCGCGTGCGGGAACTAGCGACAGCCGCTCGCGATAGGGGCATTCCGATACGTATCGGAGTCAACATGGGGTCTCTCCCTCGCGAGCTTGTAGAGCGCCACGGCCGCAGCGCGCGCGCCATGACAGAAGCGGCCCTGGGCCACATCGGCCTGCTCGAGCGGGAAGGGTTTTACGACATAGTTGTGTCACTCAAGGCGTCGGATGTGCCTCGCACGGTAGAAGCGTACCGTATGTTGTCGGCGCGAGTAGATTATCCTTTACATGTGGGGGTAACTGAAGCAGGCCCCCCTCCCAGCGGCCTTGTGAAGTCGGCGGTGGGGATAGGCATGATTCTTGGAGAGGGTATCGGCGACACCATAAGAGTGAGTCTGACCGGCGATCCTGTTTCCGAGGTGTCAGCCGGCCGCGAAATCCTGGCCGCACTGGAGCTCAGGTCATTCGGGCCCACCATAGTCTCCTGCCCCACATGCGGCAGACGACGCGGTGATGTGGTGGGAATTGTGTCGGCCGTGCGCGAGGCGGTATGCGATATTGCTGTGCCCGTGACCGTCGCGGTGATGGGTTGTGAAGTCAACGGCCCCGGTGAGGCGCAGGATGCTGATGTAGGACTGGCGTGCGGGCGCGGAGTCGGGCTGATATTCATGAACGGACGCGTAGTGCGCCGGGTGCCGGAGGAAGAAATGGTGCCTGCGCTGGTTGAAGCCGTAAGGATGGTTGCTTCGGCCAAAGAGATAACTTGTCGCGCTCAACGCGAGGCCAGAGGGGGGGATGACCATCATGCGCGTCTCGGCGATAGTGCCTGCATACAACGAAGGCCCTAGAATCGCCGCCGTGCTGGATGTCGTTCGCCAGAGCAAGATGGTGGACGAGATACTAGTGGTGGATGATGGCTCAGATGATGATACTGCAGAAGTCGCGGCTTTGCACGGAGCGAAAGTGGTACGCATGGGTCACAATTTCGGCAAAGGAGGAGCGGTAGCGCGTGGAATACAGTCCACATTGGGCGATGTGCTTCTGTTCCTCGACGCAGATCTGGTGGGCCTCACCGTCGCTCATGTTGAAGGCTTACTTGTGCCGGTGCTATCCGATAAGGCTGACATGACTGTGGGCATCTTCGGAGATGGGCGCCCCGCGACTGATCTGGCACAGGCGATAACTCCGTGGCTATCAGGTCAGCGTGCCGTGAGACGCAGCGCATTTGACGGCCTGGACCTGTGCGAATCCGGGTTCGGCATTGAAGCGCTGCTTACGCGGCATGCTAGGGAGTCGGGGATGAGAGTAGTGGAGGTCAAGCTTCCCAGGCTCACCCAGGTGATGAAGGAGGAGAAACTGGGCCCGGTGAAGGGCGCGGCCCTCCGGGTCAAGATGTATTGGGACGTCCTGAAGACTGTCGTTCACCGAGATTAAGGTTTCAGGCAGTAGCTGGAGGGTCGGTTTTGTCTACATTGCTAGTGATGGTTCCGTCCGACGACCGGGCGGAGCTTGGACATATATTCGAACGTGCCGGTATGAGCGCTCCCGAGTTCCTGTCGCCTTCCTGCAAGATAGAGAAGGTCGACGTCTACCCCCAGTCAAGGCAATGGGTTGTTCATCTGGTTGGCGATGGCGACCTCAGCGAGGAGTGCTGCGAGCAGGTTCGCCTGGCTTTTCGAAAGATTCTGGGAGATCGCTGCGATGTGAGCATAAGGCTGTCGGCTGAGAACGCTGGCGGTATCGACAGCCACACACTGGAGGGCTGCTGGGAACAGGTTGCCCGGCGTGTGCTCGATCGCGCCCCCAGTGTGGGGGTGTGGCTAGGCCAGGCCAGATGTCGCGTGGTCGACGACCGAGTAGTCGTCGAAGTTCCGGGAGAGGTGCAGCGCACCAAGCTGGCGGAGCGAGGATGCGCGGACCTGATCTCGGACGCTCTGCGTGATATCGTCGGCGTCCGGGCGTCAGTATCGATAGACGTGGGCGAGTTCGATGCACCCGAGGTTCCAGATGACGATGTATGCATGCAGCCGGACGCGGATGCGCGCGCCGCCTTGGGCAGTCGACCTACGCCTCCTGTTCAGCCATCTCCGACTGGGGCTGAGAGACGTGGCGGCAGGCGGCGCAGGGTAGTTACCGACGAAGGCGCCGTTCGCGGGCGCCGGTTCACCGACGCCCCCCAACCCCTATCCAGTCTGGTTCAGGGTCAGAAGAAGGCCGTGGCCAGCGGCGAAGTATTTGCCGTCGAAGAGAGGCTGACCCGCACCGGCCTCAGAATCGTAAGTTTCTGCATCACTGATAGGCAGGATTCCATCGCCTGCAAGTGCTTCTGTGACCCGGAAGAGCCGGTTTTTGAACTCTCGGAAGGTCAGTGGGCGCGCGTGAGAGGAGATGTGCAGTACGACCAGTACGCGCGAGAGATAGTGCTTGCGGTGTCGGACATCATGCCCGACTCTAGGCCTGCGCGATCCGATACTGCGCCGGAGAAGCGTGTCGAGCTCCACCTGCATACCAAGATGAGCGCCATGGACTCCGTATGCGACGTCGAATCCGTAATCCGGCAGGCCGCAGCATGGGGCCACCCGGCATTGGCAATAACGGATCACGGCGTCGTCCAGTCGTTTCCAGACGCATTCGCAGCCGGCAAGAAACACGGCATCAAGATCATATACGGCATGGAAGGCTATCTCGTGGATGACGCCGCAACCGATGACTCCCCTACGTGCCACGTCACGATTCTGGCGAAGAACGCTGCCGGCCTGAAAGACCTCTACATGCTGGTGTCGGCATCTCACCTTCACTACTTCTACCGGCATCCACGAATACCGCGGGCACTGCTTGCGAAAGCGCGCTCGAACCTTCTCATCGGTTCTGCATGCGCCGCTGGCGAGCTGTATCGCGCGGTGCTCGGCGGCGCCTCCGATGACCAACTCGACCATATTGCGAAGTTCTACGACTACTTGGAGATCATGCCGGCCGGCAATGACGAGTTCCTGATTCGCTCGGGCATGCTGCGCGGAATCGACCAGGTGCAGGCGATTGCGGCTCGGATATACGGTATTGGCAAGCGTCTGGGGATTCTGGTGGCCGCCACGGGCGATGTTCATTTCCTTGAGCCGGCAGATGAGGCATATCGTCGTGTCCTTATGGCGGGGCAGGGGTATGAAGATGCCGATCATCAGGCGCCTCTGTACTACCGCACCACAGATGAGATGCTTCGCGAATTCGCTTTCCTCGGAGAGCGGGCGAGCCGAGAGGTCGTTATCGACAACCCAGGAATCATCGCTACACAGGTTGAGTGCATGCGGCCGGTACCCGGCGAGTTGGCCACACCCCAGATCGAAGGGGCCGACGAGGAGGTGCGTACGCGAACCTATACGAAGGCCCGCGAGCTATATGGAGATCCGCTTCCGGAAGCGGTTAGGTCACGCCTAGAGCGCGAATTGACGTCGATCATCGGCAACGGTTTCGCTGTCAACTACGACATTGCGGCTAAGTTGGTGCACAAATCGGTCGAGGACGGATATCCAGTGGGTTCCAGAGGATCGGTCGGGTCCTCTCTTGTTGCGACCATGTGCGGCATAACCGAGGTTAACCCCCTGCCTCCTCATTACCTATGTAGCAACTGCCGGTATAGCGACTTCGATCATGGTGTGCAGGTGGAGTCGGGGTACGACTTGCCGGACAGCCAGTGCCCTCGTTGCGGCTCAAGGCTGGGCAAGGAGGGGCAGAGCATCCCCTTTGAAACCTTCCTGGGCTTCGAAGGCGACAAGGTTCCCGACATCGACCTCAATTTCTCCGGGCAGTACCAGTCAACGATCCACAAGTACGCTGAGGAGCTGTTCGGGGCCGACCACGTGTTTCGAGCGGGTACTATCGCCACTGTAGCCGACAAAACAGCGTACGGCTTTGTCCGGGCATACGCAGAATCGCACAGGCTCACCTTGCGCAATGCCGAGATATCTAGGCTTGCCCGAGGGTGTTCCGGCGTCAAGAGGACCACGGGACAGCACCCGGGCGGCGTGATGATTGTGCCGAAGGGCAGGGATGTCCATGAGTTCACACCCGTGCAGCATCCGGCCAACGACAGGCAGTCCGAAGTCGTGACCACGCATTTCGAGTACAAGACGATTCACGACTGCCTGCTCAAACTCGACCTGCTCGGCCATGACGACCCGACAATGATCAAGATGCTGGAGGACTTGACCGGCATATCTGCCGGCGACATACCCATGGACGATCCGGCTACGATGTCGATCTTCTCCGGAGTCGAGGCGCTCGGCCTTGACCCTGAGGAAAGCGGGATGACCGTAGGTACCGTAGCTATTCCGGAATTCGGCACCAAGTTCGTGCGGGGGATGCTGGAGGCGACCAGGCCAAAGTCTTTCGGTGAACTCGTACGCATCAGCGGCTTGTCTCATGGAACCGACGTGTGGCTCAACAACGCGCAGACTTTGATCGAATCGGGCGCTGCGCGGCTGACCGATGTAATTGCCTGCCGGGACGACATTATGAACAGGCTGATCTTCGACGGGCTAGCTCCAAAAGACGCTTTCAGGATTACGGAGCGCGTGAGGAAGGGAAAGGGACTGGCCGATGGTGACGATCAGCTAATGCGTGATCACGGTGTACCCGAGTGGTACATCGATTCCTGCAACAAGATAAAGTACATGTTCCCCAAGGCACATGCGGCGGCTTACGTAACCATGTCGTTTCGCATTGCCTACTTCAAGGTACATCATCCCATCGAGTTCTACGCGTGCTATTTCACCATAAGGGCCTCCGACTTCGACTCCTCCATCATTGCCATGAGCGTGCAGGATATCATGGAGGCTATGAAAGCAACCGATGGAAATCAAGACGCTACCGGGCGCGAGAAGAGCATGGCGGCCATCATGGAGGCTGTGGCGGAAGCCAGAATGCGCGGCGTGTCATTCCTTCCTGTGGACATTGCCAAGTCCTCGGCTACGAGTTTCACCATCGAGAACGGATCCATCAGGCTCCCGCTGGCGA
The DNA here is from genome assembly GCA_035382325.1 of Bacillota bacterium. Lineage (GTDB taxonomy): Bacteria > Bacillota > DTU025 > DTU025 > DTU025 > UBA5389. The sequence continues at coordinate 8,852 of DAOTAC010000009.1, forward strand.
GCGTGGCTTCGCTAGGAGATACTGCGGCCTCAAGCGTTGTGCAGGCGCGTGAAGAACGGCCGTTCAGCTCCATACAGGACTTGCGCGATCGAACGCGCCTCACGCGGTCGCATGTTGATACCCTTCGCGATATCGGAGCCCTGGCAGGTCTGCCCGAGACAGATCAGCTATCGCTCTTCTAGCTTTTGTCGGCCCTTGCAAGCCGCATCAGCCTGTGGTATATTGAAAACTGTGAGGATAGCTGGCGGCAGGCGCGTGCGGAGAGTGTTTTCGGAGAGTGGGTCGGTCCCACTCTTTAATCTTGTCTGACCGGGAAAGGGCCAAAGCCCTGCATGTTCCGGCTAAGTAAGTAGGAGGGCTGAGCTGGATGGATCGTCGGCGGATCGAGATCCGCGCAAGGAGTATTGCTGAGTCAGCCGCCGGGCCGCTCGGCCTGAACGTAGTCGATGCCGAATTCGTTCGCGACTCTGGCTACTGGTATCTGCGAGTGTACATAGACAAACCAGGCGGGATAGCCATCGACGATTGTGCCGATTTGTCCACTGCGATCGGGGCCGAACTGGACCGGCAGGACTTCATCCCGGAGAGCTACATTCTGGAGGTGTCGTCTTCTGGGGAAAAACCACTTCGCCGCGACGAGGAATACGATGAGTTCAAGGGCAGGTGGGCCCTGATCAACACATATACGGAGATCAACGGATGCAAACGCTTCGAGGGGCGGCTTATGGGCATGGTGGGCGATTCGGTTTCGATGCTGGTCGACGGCAAGGCTGTCGAGATACCGCGACGCAGGATCAGCGCAGCCAGGCTGGCGGTTCCTCTCAGGGAGGTGTGCGGTGATGAGTCAGAATGATGGCCTCGAGATAGTCCGGGCGCTGGATGAACTCCAGAAGGAACGTGGGATAGCCAAAGAAGTGCTGCTGGATGCGATTGAGGCGGCGCTCGTTTCGGCGTTCAAGAGGCACTATGGCTCGTCGCAGAATGTAAGGGTAATGATTGACCCCGGCACCGGCAAGGTACTAGTGCTGGCACGCAAGGTTGTCGCGGAGGAAGTAGAGGACCCCAAAACGCAGATTTCTCTGGATGATGCCCGAGCGATTGATCCGGGCTACAACCCGGGCGATGTGATCGAAAATGAGGTCACGCCCAGGGAATTTGGGCGCATAGCAGCGCAGACTGCGAAGCAAGTTGTGGTGCAGCGCATCCGCGAGGCCGAGCGGGGCGTTCTATATGAGCAGTTCTCCAACCGTGAAGGCGACGTCGTTACCGGTACGGTCAGTCGAGTGGAGGCCAGAAACGTCATTCTGGACCTAGGCAAGACTGAAGCCTCGCTGCCTCAGCAGGAACAGGTCCCAACGGAACGATACGAGCCGGGCATGAGGCTGAAATGCTACGTAGTAGAAGTCCGCAAGACCAACCGCGGACCAATGGTGGTGCTGTCCAGAACGCATCCGGGGTTGCTAAAGAGATTGCTGGAGCTCGAGATCCCCGAGATTTCTGAAGGCGTCGTGGAGATACGCGGCATAGCTAGGGAGGCGGGCGCCAGGTCCAAAGTCGCAGTGCTCGCCCATGACCCGAACGTGGACCCCGTAGGGGCCTGTGTGGGTCCGCGGGGCGCCCGCATCCAGGCAGTGGTATCGGAGCTAGCCGGCGAGAAGATCGATGTGATACCGTGGAGTGAGGATTACTCAACATTCATCGCGAATGCGCTGAGCCCGGCCAAAGTCGTGGAAGTAAGGCCCGACTTTATCTCAAAGGTCGCGATGGTAGTCGTTCCCGATTACCAGCTGTCGCTCGCGATAGGCAGGGAAGGGCAGAACGCGCGACTAGCTGCGAAGATCACCGGCTGGAAGATCGACATCAAGAGCGAGGCCCAAGTAGGGCTGGGCGGAATACCTCGGTTCGAAATCGACTTCTAGAGGTGCGTGAGGATGCCTAAGGTCAGAAAGACGCCACAGCGCACCTGTGTGGGCTGCGGAAAGGTGACAGACAAGCGCAGTCTGGTGCGCATAGTGCGGAGTCCGGAAGGCGATGTGGTTGTTGACCCCACCGGCAAACGGTCGGGGCGGGGAGCGTACGTGTGTGCGGCACGCGAGTGTCTGCAGCGGGCGCTGCGTACGGGCAAGCTTTCGAAAGCGCTTGAGACGGCAGTGCCGGAAGATGTAGTAGCAGCGCTTTTGGGCAGTTTGGGCGGAGTTGATGAATCGTAGGTGTCTTCGGGTTTTCTTGGGACCTTGGCCATGCGTATTCGGCCAGGACTATCGCCGAGCGTTTGCGCGCGCCGGCGCTTCACCCAGGGGCCTATGAAGCGCCGCAGGATAGTTCGGCCTTATGCGGGTCATGGGGGTGACGATCAATGGCTAAAGTGAGAGTATTCGAGCTGGCCAAAGAACTTGATATGCCTAGCAAGGACCTGGTAACGCTCCTAAATGAGCTGGGCGTGAAGGCGAAGAACCACATGAGTGCGATCGACGAGAACGCGGCGCGCTATGTGATGAGGAAGTACGGACCTGACGCGAAGAAGGCGGAATCGCCGGGCGAGCAGCCAACCCAGGACGTATCAGAGGCGCCTACCGCGCCTCCGGCTGATCTGCCGCGCGCTGCTGTTAGGGCAGAACCGGTGCGGGGTCCGGCCGATCGTCGGGTTGACGCAGGTCCGCAGGACAGGCCACGCCCAGCGCCGGCGACCCGCCCCCAAGACGCCGGGCGCAGGCAGGGGCGACCACAGGGCGTACCAGGCGGCCAGACCCGGCCAGCGGATGCAGGAGGCCGTCCACGGCGACCGCTAGATGTCGGGCCTCAAAAGCCTCTTGACCCGTCATACCCATTTATACCTGCAAGGCCAAGGCCGCAAGGCGCAGGCGCGCCGCGTCCGCGTCCTTTTGCGCCTGTTACGCCTATTACGCCTGTTGCGCCGGCACCGCCTCAGCAGGCACTTCAACAGCCCAGGCCTGAGCGGAGTGATAGGTTCGACCGGGCCGAGCGTTTTCCAAGGCCGGCAGGGCCTGGGCCGGGTTTCCGACGTGGGCCGGCTGTGTCGGTTCCGCCGCCGCCACCGTCTGCTGTTCCAGCTCCCGGCGCCAGAGGCGGCGGAAAGGGGAAACAGACGTGGTCAGGTCGCGGGAAAAGGCGAGGCGGCCTCGATGACGAGATGGAAGCCCCCAGGGGCGACCGCAGGGCCGACCGTCGTGGCCGAAAGAAATCCCCAACCGCCGCACCATTGGGCGATGCGCGGCTGATTGAACGCCGCGTCAGGGCTGGCGATATCGATGCGGCTGATGACGTAGTCGTTAGAAGGGTCGGGCGGAGGCGCGAGAAGCCCACCAAGGTCAGGCGGATTGAGATAGGCGCATCTATAGGAATCCGCGATCTTGCAGCTCGATTGGAGATGTCTGCGCCGGAAGTGGTGAGCAGGCTCATCAAGATGGGCGTAATGGCCAACGTCAACCAGGAGATCGAGGGAGAGATTGCGCAGATATTGGCGACCGATCTCGGTTTCGAGGCGGAACTCACTTCCGAACGTGAAGAGCGTGAAGTGGCCATCGCCGAAATCGAAGATGCTCCTGAGAGCCTGAAATCCAGGCCGCCCGTTGTCACGATAATGGGGCACGTAGATCACGGCAAGACGTCTCTCCTGGACGCAATACGAGAGACGAACGTGACGGCCACAGAGGCAGGCGGCATTACCCAGCATATAGGGGCTTATCAGGTGGAATTGGGCGGCAGGAAGATAACCTTCCTGGATACACCCGGCCATGAGGCCTTTACGGCAATGCGTGCCAGGGGAGCGCAGGCCACTGACGTGGCGGTTCTTGTGGTGGCGGCGGATGACGGCGTGATGCCCCAGACCGTTGAGGCCATCAACCATGCTCGCGATGCCAACGTGCCGATTGTGGTGGCGGTGAACAAGGTCGACAAACCGCACGCTCAGCCTGAGCGCGTACAGAGGCAACTATCCGAGATGGGGTTGGTGCCTGAAGAATGGGGCGGCGAGACTGTGATGGTTCCAGTGTCGGCCCTGCAGAAGCGAGGGATCCAGGAGCTTCTGGAGATGATCCTGCTCGTAGCGGATATGCGCGATCTCAAGGCGAATCCGGATCGGCCGGCCATGGGTACTGTCATTGAGGCCAAAGTGGATCGTGGGCGCGGACCGGTAGCGACAGTGCTCATTCAGAAAGGCACACTCCGGGTGGGCGACTCCTTCCTAGTCGGCGAGGTGTACGGTAGGGTAAGGGCGATGGCGAACTACAGGGGAGAACCTCTGGACGAGGCCACCCCTTCAATGCCAGTGGAAGTCCTTGGCTTAAGCTACGTACCTGAGGCCGGCGATGTGTTCCAGGCGGTGACAGACGAGCGCGAGGCCAAGCAGGTTGCGGAAAAGCGGGCCGAGCGGAAGCGTGTCAGCGAGATCGGGGAGACCAGCAAGAAGGTATCGCTGGAGGATCTGTTCGAGCAGATTAAGGAGGGCCAGACCAAAGAGCTCAGGGTCATCATCAAGGCCGATGTTCAGGGCTCGGCCGAGGCTTTGAAACAATCGATTGAGCAGTTGTCTACCGATGAGGTGCGTGTGAACGTGATTCACAGCGGCGTCGGCGCGGTCACTGAATCCGATGTGATGCTGGCGTCTGCGTCCAATGCGGTAGTCATCGGGTTCAACGTTCGACCCGACGCGGCCGGCACGGCCAGCGCCGAGGTGGAGCAGGTCGATGTGCGGCTCTACCGCGTGATATACGAAGCCCTCGACGACGTGAAGAAAGCCATGGAAGGGCTGCTCGAACCGGAGTATCGGGAAGTTGTTTTGGGCCATGCTGAGGTGAGGGCGACCTTCAAGATTCCCAAGGCAGGTACTGTGGCCGGCTGCTATGTGACAGACGGCAAGATAGCAAGGTCAGCCCGCGTGCGGCTCTTGCGCGATGGCACCGTGATACACGAAGGCAAGATCTCCTCGCTCAAGCGATTCAAGGATGATGCGCGCGAGGTGGCTGCCGGGTTCGAGTGCGGCATTGGAATCGAAGGCTACAGCGATGTTCGCACAGGCGACATCATCGAAGGATACAGCAAGGAAGCGGTCAAACGCGAGCTGTAGAGGCGGGTGATCGCCCGTGATTATCGGAAGGATGCATTGCCGGCTGGCGATAGACGGCAGCCATTCCCTCAAGGACAAGAAGCGGACGCTCACAAGCCTTCTCGCCCGTGCGAGAAACACGTTTAACGTGGCTGTAGCAGAGGTGGACGACCTTGAGATGTGGAATCGGGCTGGGATAGGGGTTGCGTGTGTGTCAAATGACTCCGGCCATGCCCATAGCATCCTCGAGAAGGTGGCGCGCATGTTTGATTCGTGCCCCGAGGTTACACTTGAATCATACGAGATCGAGATCGCGTAATCGTTCAGCCGCCGATCTCGAACGCTGGGAGGTGCTGCTGTTGTCTTCCCGCCGGAATGACCGGGTGCGGGCTGCAATGCGCCAGGAAATATCGAACATGCTTCAGCGCGATCTGAAGGACCCTAGACTGGGTTTTGCCACAGTCACTGATGTCCGGGTCAGCGGCGACCTCCAGCATGTGCAGGTGTACGTGAGCATCCTCGGCGACGACGCTTCAAGGCAGCAGACGATGGAAGCTCTGGAGAGCGCGCGAGGATATGTGCGCTCGGAGATCGGGCGCCGTGTGCAACTGAGGTTGACGCCTGAGATCACCTTTGCCTACGACGACTCCATTGAGCGTGGCGCCCGACTTCTGCGACTCATCTCGGAGGTCCAAAGCGAGGAGACGGCTGCCCGGCGCGATGAGGAGAATGACAATTGACGGTGCCCGGCGAGATCATTGAGGCCCTGGGAAGTGCCCGCTCCGTCTTCATTACTACCCATGTAGTTCCCGACGGCGATGCCATCGGCTCGCTCCTGGGCATGAAACTCGCTCTGGAGCGCCTCGGCAAGCAGTGTGAGGCCGGTCTATCCGACCCGGTGCCTCCGTCGCTGCGCTTCTTGCCCGGGTCGGCCGGCGTTCGGTCGGGCGGATGTGAGGCGACCGGTCGGTACGACCTGGCTCTCGTGCTCGATTGTGGTTCGCTGGACCGTGTCGGTCAATGCGTAGAGACCGTGGAAGCTTGCGCGGTCAGTGTGAACATCGACCATCACGCCACAAATACGCGGTTCGCCGCGGTCAACTGGGTCGATACCGAGGCCGCAGCCACCTGCCAGCTGGTTGCGGAGCTGATTTCGGCCATGGGCGTCGCATATGATTCGGATATTGCCACCTGCCTGTTCGCCGGTTTGTCCACCGACACAGGCTCGTTTCGCTACTCCAACACGCGCGCGTCGACGTTCCGCATCGCTGCGGAGTTGGCCGACGCGGGCGCCCGTCCGTGGGAGATCGCCCAGAACGTCTACGACAGCAGGCCCTACAATTCCCTCGCGGCGCTGGCCGAGGCCATACTTGGCATCGAATTCAGCTGCGACCGGCTAATTGCGTCGATGGTGATCACCGCTGCCGATATGGCCAGGCACGGTATTACTGAAGGCGACACCGAAGGGTTCATAGGCTACGCGCGATCTATCGACGGTGTGGAGATTGCTGTAGCCTTACGGGAAGTGGGGCCGGGAACCATACGCGTGGGGTTGCGCTCAAAAGAGCGAGTGGACGTCGCCGGTGTGGCCGGCGAATTCGGCGGCGGAGGACACGTGCGAGCTTCCGGCTGTACCATTCAGGGAACCATGGAAGAAGCCCGAAGGAAGCTCATCCCCAGTTTGGAGCGGGCGCTTCGCGAGGCGGGATACACGTGGACGGCCTGATCGCCATAGATAAGCCGCCCGGCATGACATCACACGATGTCGTGGCGCGTGTGCGGAGAATCGCGGGCCAGCGCTCTGCCGGCCATACGGGCACTCTCGATCCCGACGCTACCGGTCTTCTCGTGGTATGCATGGGCAGAGCCACCAGGCTCACACGCTTCATGGAGGGATTCCCCAAGGAGTATGAAGCCGAAATCGTGTTCGGAGTGTCCACCGACACCGGTGACGACAGTGGGCGCATAACGGCACGCAGCGAGAGCTTCTCGATCCCCCTTTCCGAGTTCCTGGATACGCTCGGCCGGTTCCTAGGCGATATCCGGCAGACGCCGCCCATGATTTCAGCCGTGCACCACGAGGGCGAACGTCTGTACGAACTCGCGCGCCGAGGCATCACCGTAGAGCGGCAACCGCGCACAGTGACCATATTCGAGATCGAACCGTTGTCCGTCGTGAGTTGGCCTTCGCGCCTGGAGCATGGGGCACGCGGAAAGCTCAGGATTCGGTGCTCGCGTGGAACATACATCCGAACTCTCTGCGAAGACATATGCCGGAGCCTGGGGATTGCCGGGCACATGGGGGCCCTGACGCGAACTGCGACATCAGGGTTCACTCTGGATCAGGCCGTAACCCTTGAAGAGCTCGAACACCTTGCCTCCCTGGGATCGCTCGCCGAGGTAATCAAGCCTCCTATAGAAGGTGTTAGGCACCTTCCGTCGCTCGATCTTGCGGAGCGCGAAGCAGACGCGGTCAGTCATGGGATGGCCTTCGAGTGCGATGGAAATCGCATCATGAATGCACCGGAGGATCTCGTCCATGTTGCTCTGGTGCGCCCCGACGGAAATCTTGCGGCCGTAGCCGCCGCGAGTCGCTCTGAGTTGGGGCTTTTCATCCAGCCTAGAGTCGTACTGTGAGTCCTGAGGTGTTGTAGAATGCATCGATGCTTGATAAGCCGTAATCAACGTCCCGAACACGTTGCAAAGGTGTACGCCCTGGGTATGTTCGACGGAGTGCACATCGGCCATATGGCCCTGATTCAGACGGCAGTAAGGATCGCCGGGGAACGCGGCACGACGTGCGGCGTGTACACCTTCGACGTCCACCCCATGCGTGTGGTGTGCCCCGAGCGCGCGCCTGACGCCCTTATGTCTCTTGACGCCAGGCTTGACCTGATGGAGTCTGCCGGAGTGGACACGGCGGTAGTCCACACCTTCGATACGCAGCTTGCGAGCATGCCTCCCCACGCCTTTGTATCCCGTGTTCTTCACGACGCGCTCGGCGCCCAGTGTGTGGTTGTGGGGTATGATTACTCCTTTGGGCAGGGTGGGGCAGGGACCCCTGCCACCCTGGAACTGCTAGCAAGGGAAGCCGGCATATGTGTGCAGACGCTGCCTCCGGTCCGGATCGACGGTGCACCGGTGTCGAGTACGGGCGTGCGAAAGGCCCTGGCCTGCGGGGATGTGGAACGTGCTGCTTTGCTCCTGGGCAGGCGGCATTTCGTACGGGGAACCGTGGCGAGGGGACGAGGAGTCGGCCGCGAGCTTGGGATACCAACTGCGAATGTGAGCGTGCCGGCAGGGATAGCTCTTCCCATGCCGGGCGTGTATGCGTGCGAGGCGCGCTGGGGGTCGTCGGCGACCGTTCCGGCGGTCTGCAACATAGGAGTGAGGCCCACCTTCGACGATCAGGGGCGGGGAGTCACGCTAGAGGTACACGTGATGGGCGTCGCACCCGACCTGTACGGGGCGTTGCTGACGGTGGAGTTCGCAGCAAGGCTCAGGGATGAGCTGAGGTTCGCCAGCCCTTCCGAGTTGGTAAGGCAGATCGAGGCGGACATGATCGCCGCCCGACGCCTTCTGGAGCCTTGAGTTTACACCTGGTGGCGCGTATGCTAGAATGAATCCCGGCAAGCTGCTACAGAAATGTTTGCTGAACCCTCTACTAGGGCTGCCGAATCTCCGACGGCTTTCGTGGTAGTGGGGGATCCAAAATGAGGAGGTGCCGAGTCCTTTGAGCCTGAGCATTGAAGAAAAGCGAGCCATCATCGAGAAGTATCGAGTCCACGATTCCGATACCGGGTCACCGGAAGTCCAGGTGGCAATCTTGACGGAAAGGATAAACTACCTTACGGAGCACC
>DAOTAC010000010.1:0-17489 GCA_035382325.1 Bacillota bacterium
CGAGCCCGTCGAGCGAATCGTGACGCACACTGCTGGAGCTCACCGTTGCCAGGCAAGTGTGACCGTAAACGGACCACATCCTGCGGTCATCAATGACGCCGCACTGTCCGCGCTGGCAGCCAGGTCAGTGCAGACTGCACTCGGCCCCGGGTATCTGGCCGCTTGCGAGCCCTGGATGGCCTCCGAGACCATGGGGTGCTATCTCTCAAAATACCCAGGCGTCTTGGCGTTGCTGGGGATAGCCTGTGATAAGGTGGGCGCCGGAGCGCCCCACCACAGCCCCAGTTTCGATATTGATGAATCGGCGCTGAAGTATGGCGTGGCGGCTACGCTCCAGTTCGCCCGGGATGTCCTGCTGCAATCGCCCTAGTGCATCTGTGCGGGAGCAACCGCGTTCTCCGGGGAGGCCCCCTTGATCAACCTGGACAGAGGCTTGTATATGGCCGCAGTGATCGCTGCGTTGATCCCCGCCTTCACCGCGTTGAACGCGATTATCCATCCCAGAAGGCTGACCACAGCGCTGGTGGGAATATGATAGAACCGCGGTGTCAAGATAAGGTTTGCAGGGATCATCACTCCGACCATGGCGGCTGTGCCTGCTAGCAAGGCCCAGAAGGCGCCGGCTCTGGACCTGAACCTGCTGTAGATGATGGACGACACTCCGACCAAGGCTCCCGATGATATGAGGTGCATCACTGCGCCGAACCACCCGCCCTCAGGGTGCAGAGGCGCCTGCAGCACGCAGACTACCGCGGTACAGGCTAGCCCGGCCCATGGCCCGAGCGCAAATCCGGCGACCAGGAGTCCTACGTCTGCTGCCTCGTACACGAGAAACGGAACCGCGGGGAAGATCGGCGTGCGAAAAACCAGGAACAACACGATCGAGGTAGCTGTCAAGACTGCCATGGTGGACAGACGCCTAAGCTCTGTTTTACTATCTCGCTTCATTTGAAGACCTCCTGACGCTCGACTTAATCGAAAAGCTCCCAGACCGAGGCCTGGGAGCTAATAGTCGAGGCGCTGCAAGGCAGCGCCTAACCTTCTCGTATCCGGACTGTACCGTCGGTTCTGGCTTCTCACCAGATCGGCCGCATCGCTGCGGTTCGTGGACTTCCCCCCGCGCTGTCATCTGTGCGCGGGGTTTCACCACCGGTCGGGAATCGCACCCTGCCCCGAAGGCCACGATATGCGCTTTTTCGTGCATTATGATATCACGAGCGGTTCATAGGATCAAGGCTCATCCGTGCTGTGTGCTGCTGCTCACACCCGCTGTGCGCTGGCCGTTCGGCCGCGCTGTAGCCACCGATTGACAACATCGCCCGATTGGGCGATGCCTATGGGCCGGGCATTACTGGTATAATGAACTAGCGAGTCTGGGAGGTGTAGTGATTGTCCGATACTGGCAAGAATCGCCGCAGGCGTGCAGCCTGGGTGCTTGTAGCCATAGCAGCGTTGGCGCTGATCATATGGGGCGCTATCAGGGGCAGGAACAAGTCGCTTGTAGAGGCTCGACTGCCCGCCGCCACGGCCGGGCTTGCGACGACGTCTGTGGACCAGGGAGACGTCAATGAGTACGTATCCTGCACAGGAAGCTTGATGCCCATTCGTATGCAGGTTATGGCATCCGATGCGTCCGGAGGAGTTACCAGGGTGTATGTGAAAGAAGGCGCCCGCGTCGCCCGCGGAGCGGCGCTGTGCGAAGTGCAGCGCTCTTCGGCTTTCGATTTCTCATCCCAGAGCGACAAAACCAGGCTGACGGCGCCGTTTGACGGCGTGGTCTCGTCGGTCACGGTTCAAGCAGGCGGTTATGTAGGCGCAGGCCAGCCGGCCGTCACCATCATGGATACGTCTTCATACTTCGCGAGTGCAGAGATCGACGAGATCGACCTGGCACGAGTAGAGCCGGGAATGGCTGCAATCATGTCATTCGACGCCCTCCCCGATGTGGAGTTGCCCGGCAAGGTAGAATGGATAGGCGTCGCCGCCCTACCCCGTGCCGGGATGGTTGTCATCCCCATCAGAGTGTCCATAGATGGGTCGCATGACCTGCTGAAACCAGGGCTTACGACGAACGTAAGGATTCTTTCCCGCAGCATCCAGGGTGTGGTCAGGATTTCCGTCCGCTCGTGGGTCGACATGGATGGCCAGCCATCGGCAATCAGGATCGTGGGCGGAGCGCCAAAGCTGATCCCCGTCGAATTGGGGCTGTCTGACGGCAACTACACTCATGTGCTGTCCGGGCTTTCGCCGGGTGATGAAATCGTGGAGGATGCTGTAGCAGCCCAGGAGAAGCTGCGTCGGCTGACCGGGCAGGACCGCGATATGCAATTCAGAATCAGGCATGCCGACCAGTAGTGCGGAGGAGCATCACAGTGATCAATCTCGAGAGCATCGCGAAAGTGTACTCAATGGGCTCAGTCGAAGTGCACGCGCTCGATGGGGTGTCGTTTGACATCTCAGATGGCGATTACGTGTCGATAATGGGGCCGTCGGGCTCCGGCAAATCGACACTGATGCATATAGTCGGCTGCCTCGACCGTCCGAGTTCAGGGGTATACCGCCTTCATGGAGACGACGTGTCGCAGCTTGACGATACTGAACTGGCGCGCATACGCAACAGACGAATAGGTTTCGTATTTCAGCAGTTCAACTTGCTGCCTCGCGAGACAGTGCTCGGCAATGTGGAGATACCTCTGATGTATGCAGGAGTGGGCGGCAGGGATAGGCGACGAATCGCCGGGGAGGCCCTCGCCCGGGTGGGCCTGGCCGACCGGATGCACCACCGGCCTGCCGAAATATCGGGAGGACAGAAACAGCGGGTCGCCATTGCAAGGGCCCTAGTCAACGATCCTTCGCTGATCCTCGCGGACGAGCCCACCGGCAATCTCGACTCAAAGACCGGTGGTGAGATACTGGCGATCCTCGATGGTCTGAACGCCGAGGGATGTACCATAGTGTTAGTCACACACGACCGATCGGTGGCCGAGCGCGCGCGTCGGATAGTACAGTTGCGGGACGGCTCGGTTGAGCGCATAGAGGAGCTGGGCATAGAGCAACCGGCCGAAAGGGGGTCACGGTGCGATGGGCATAGCTGAAACCATCGGGGTGGCCCTGAGGAACCTCTGGGCCAACAAGCTCCGCACAGCGCTCTCAGTGCTGGGGATCGTAATAGGCGTAGCGTCAGTGATAACCATGATCTCGGCGGGTTCCAGCGCCCAGAAGCAGATCACGTCAGACATATCCGCGCTTGGCTCCAACATGATCATGGTGACTCCGAATCTGAAACCAGGCATGCAAGGGCGAAGTCACCTACATCTGCTGACCATGTCGCTGGCAGATCAGATACAAGCCGCGGCGCCCGCGATATCCGCCGTCTCTCCCGTAGCGCAGATGGAGGGGCGCATCATCGCAGGCAGCGCCAGCGCTTCGGCTGTGATAACTGGCATCACTCCTGCGTACACAAGGATCGTCAGCACCCGAATCGCGTTGGGCCGCAGCCTTATTCAGTCGGAAGTAAACGCAGCTGCCCACTCTATTGTGCTCGGCTCAGAAGTAGCGTCCGATCTCTTCGGCCCGGACGACCCGATAGGGCGACAAGTGGCGTTGGTGTCGGGCGATCGCCGAGCAGTTTTCACCGTTGTGGGCGTGACTGAGTCCAAAGGGGGCACTGTTTTGGGCTAATGCCGATACGCAGGCTTTCATCCCGGTGACCACCCTGCTGTACAGGATGTCGCCTATCAAGCGTGTGAGCACCTATTTCTGCCAGGCCGCATCTGCGCAGGCGACGGATGTAGCGGTAGCGCAGGTTGAGCGGTTCCTGGCTTCGGTTGCAGGAACACCCGATGCCTTCAGCGTAGCGTCTCAAGCAGGTCTGATCGACGCGATAAAGCAGGTAACAGCCACCATGACCTTGCTTCTGGGCACTATCGCCGGCATCAGCCTGGTAGTAGGCGGAATAGGGATCATGAACACCCTGCTTACCTCGGTCGCGGAACGTACCCGCGAGATCGGGGTCAGGAAATCCCTAGGAGCCTGCAATCGCGACATCCTGCTACAGTTTCTGTCGGAGGCCCTGGTTCTGAGCATGCTGGGCGGGACTGTGGGTATGCTCCTGGGATGGCTGGGTGGAGCTGGAATAGCGCGAATCGCAGGTTGGCCAGTATCGGTGGATCTGAGTTCGGTCATAGCTGCCGTGTCGTTTTCCACGGCAGTGGGGCTCATATTCGGCACGTACCCTGCGCTGCAGGCATCGCGGATGGACCCTGTGCAGGCGCTGCGATACGAGTAGTCAGCTCAAAGAACGGAGGCGTTTCTGCATGGCATCGACGATTCGCGGTAGAGTGGGTGGAGTGATCGGTGGGTACAGCGTGTCGTGCATAACCACGCCTACCAGCGTTTCGGGCCGAGTAGGCGGCGCCGTTATCGGGGGCGACCTGAACCTTGATATTGAACCACCTCCCGGGCGCATATTCGGGCGGGTGGGCGGCGCGATCATCGGGAGAACCGTAGATGCGCGGTTCGCGGATTCTTCAGGTAACAGCGTCCATGGTCGCATGGGCGGTATCATTGACGGCGTGGACATAACGCTGAGCGGAACCGACCGCATCACCGGAAGATGCGGCGGTCCCGTCATTGGTTTCGATGTAGACCTTGAAGTGGCGGACGGTCAGATGACCGGGCGCCTCGGAGGAGCGGTAGTGGGCCACTCAGTGTCGTTCAGTATGGCCGCAGGCCTTCCCAACGTGGTGACGGCGCTTGTGGCCGTCATAGCATACCAATACTACCTCATAGCGCAGCGCAAGAGCTCATCATCATCATCATCATCGTCCGGAAGTGGCGGCAATTAGCGATCCTGGCGGCGGATCAGCTTCTCGTACGCAGAATTCGCACTGCAACGGGCCCAAAAAGGGACAGGGCCGGATCGCGCCTCGTCGTCCGGCCACTGCCCTAGTGCCCAATCAAGTTCTGTCGCCCTGCTAGTAGGTGAACAGATACCACCATTCGGATCCGCTTTCGCCTCTGTAGATCTCTGGATTCTGCGTGCCGGGTGAATAATACTTGGTCCAATGGGAGGCGTAGTTGAACGCTTCCTCCGTATCGATTGCGTGGTTCGGTCTCGGAAGATCAGCGTCGGCCGGGTAAGGGTATCTCATGCCCTCGGTGAGAGCCCACGTGAACACCCCATGACCGCCAATGGGAGGTCTGCTTGACTCCCACGAATTCTCATCTTTGGCGCATGCGGTCATTATGATCTTGCGCGGTCCGGTGATATTCCTGGCCATAACCTCGAAGCCTGTGGACCATGTGAACCCCTTCGGTAGAGCCGCGAGGCTCCTGTACATGCCGCCTGAATTGCATGAATCGAAGATGAATATTTTCTTGGCGTATGCGGGCATGTACTGGTTGATCCAGTTGTTCAGGTCCTGGTCGGATATCATCGTGCCCAGGTTAAGCGGGTTTGCATCGCTCGGTACGATGTATTCAGTAGTCCCTGCGTCGTTGTGCGTTCCGTGCCCTGAGTAGAACATGATGAACGTGTCGCCATTCGTGATATTGTAGCCGATGTCTCGGATCGCATTCTGTATCGAGCTCTTCGTGGTATCCCACTCCGCAGTCAGTAGCGTGTACTGCTTCGCGAGCCTGTTCTCCACGCCCAGGCGCGTAACGATCAGCTCGGCGTCAGCAACGGCATAAGATAGGTCGGAGATATAGCCGCTCTGGTAGTCGTTGATACCGATGGCCAATATGTGGAGGGACCCAAGCATCGGCGTTCCGCCTATGCGCGTGGTGCCCCCGGCTTCAGCATAGCAGGACTTCTCGTATACATCGAGATACTTCTCGTGTGTAATGGTAACTTTGTAGTAGCCTGAGGAGAGCCTGCCGATTCTGAAATACCCATTGGAATCCGACCTCGCGATTGCGCTCCCGTTAGGCCCCTCCGCGACGACATATGCCCCGGCGAGAGGGGCCAGGTTTCCCTTCGGAGCCTCGGCCATCACGCCGAATCCGGGCTCGCCCTCGGCCTGAGCAGATCTGGCGTCTGCATGCTTCCATACGTAGCCGTCTATCGCACCCGTAATAAGACCGGGCCCGCCACACCCGGTTGTCGTGGCCACCACAACAAGCAACAGCAGCAGCAACGCGGCGATTCTCCGAACCTTCATCGTGCAACCTCCTCGACACATGTCACGGCAACAATATCCGCCAAACCGTCCAGTCTGCACCTGAGCACACCCCGGCCTGTACTTGATTGTGACTCCGGACGTGGCCCAATGTTCCCCCAAACCTCACTGGACGGTATATCGCGTATACTCCTGAAACAGCAGGAAAACGCTGAACCTCTGAGGAATAGTCACATGAGTATGCATCATGAGCAGCCTCTCACTGGGGGGATATCGTTGTGCTTCGAACTCGACTAGCACCAGCTTGCTGCATAGCTCTATTGCTATGTCTGATCAACATCGCGCCCGGCATGGCGATCGCGCCTGGCACGACCGGTTTCCATTCACCCGTCGGCTCCCGCGGGCCGAGCCTGCTGGACCGCTCAGCTGAAGCCGGTTCAGCCGTAGATCTCATGCCGGAAGCTAAGAGCCTTCAGGCGCCGTCATGGGTTCGCGAAGGGTTGAGAGTGTACTATCGTACTTCCTCGGCCACTATAGAGAACCCGTTTGCTGCCGCAAGCAACGCCCCCAAACCCCCCGTAGTCAGGGTGGACCAGGTGAGTACGTCTGCTCCGGCCGTTGTGAGAACCGACGTTATCGCGCTGGCGCCGCGGTTTTCTGCGACGTACTCCACGATCTTCATCGGCGATCTGATGATCCCGTGGGATGACAGCTCGTCCAGCGGGTTTGCCGGGATAGGTGAGTTCTGGATCAACCCGGCTGCGCTGCGCGACGCGGCGAAACGGTCCTCTTCCGGACTGTCGGCAGAACCTGTCCACTTCGAAGTTGGAGGGAAGGCCTATTCCGCCCTGCGTCTCGATTCCACACAGGCGAACCCCACGCGCTACCTCACCTGGGTTTTCGACACGTCCACAGGTCTGCTTCTGTATCAAGCTCAATGGATGGCACTAGCGGATCGCGGTCTTGCGCACCTGTCAGTTGCCGAATTCGTGTCGATGCGCAACATGACGCTCCCCTGGGATGGCGGAGTGACGCCACCATGGGTGAAACAGGGTACCAGGTTAACGTACCAAGGAAGCATCCAGACATGGACTCCGGCAGGCGGACGCAATATCCCGATCCCGGCTGTGCTCGAGGTGGAGATGACCTCGGTCGGGCGCAACTGGTCTGCGGCCAGGGTAAAGCGGGTGTTCAGCAGCGACGGCGAGGATCAGGCTATTACCGTCTATTCCGGCACCGGGCTACTGGCCGGCGGTTTCTGGGTTCCCCGCGCCAACCTCGCCAGGCTGCGCAGCGGCGAGCGGTTGGACCGATATGATCCGATAGTCGGCAGCAGCAGCGAGGTGGGCTTTGTGGGAGCAACCCCTGAGGGGGTCCCTGTCGTCGCCATATTCGAGTGGGGCGCCAAGTACAAGCGCGCCTGGATATACCGGTCCACGGATGGAATGTTGCTCTACTGGATGGACGAGAAACTGGTTGACCCGTCCACGGGCATGGTCCAGCAGGCGGAGTGGCAGCTGAGCGGGGAATAGGCCTAAACCGGCCAGAGCCTAGCTCTCTGACGATGCGAAGGCAAGATGGCGGATAATCACGCCTGCCATTGCCAGGCCGGCTGCTCCGGGAACCATGGATATGCTACCCACCGGGCCGGGTCGCTGGACCACGGGGGGTTCGTCTGAAAATACCACTGTCAATCCGCTCGGTATTCCACGCCTGCGTAGTCCCTGTCTTACCGCGCGGGCCATGGGGCAGGTGTGAGTCTGCGAGATATCGGCAACCCTGAACCTGGTGGGGTCGAGCCTATTGCCTGCTCCCATTGACGATACCGCGCCAACTCCTGACCTTAAGCATGTTTCTATCAGATCGAGCTTGGCGGGGATCGTGTCGATGGCATCCGCCACGAACTGTGCGGAGTTGGGCCCCGATCCGAGCAGACTATCCACGTTGCCGCCGTCGACCCACATTACCATTGGGGCAACGTCGCACTGGGGGTTGATGCGTCTGATCCGGTCGGCCATGACCTCGGCCTTGGGCAACCCGACTGTGTCCACAAGCGCAAGCAGTTGCCTGTTTATGTTGGTGATCGATACTGAATCACCATCGACCAGCACAAGTGAGCCCACGCCCGCCCGGGCCAGCGCCTCGGCACAGTACGATCCTACGCCTCCCAGGCCAACCACGATCACCCGGGCCTGCGCGAGGCGGTCAAGCCCTTGCTCGCCGATGAGCAACGCAGTCCGGTGACGCCAGTCGGGATCGGGGTCCAAGGCAGGAACACCGATGTTGTGCATGCCCGGATTCTCCTTCCACAGCAAGAGAGGTGCCGTTGATGTGACTCAACACAAGAATCCAACCACAATCGAACTCGCTTCAGGCTCGGGCGCGCTGACCCTGCATAACTGCGATTGCATCCAAGGTATGGCCAATCTAGTAGCGCCGGGGTCGGTCGACGTGGTAGTTACGTCGCCTCCTTACAATCTGGGCATCGAGTACCGAAGCTACAATGACCGGATATCCCGTAACGAATACCTGGCATGGACGATCGAGTGGGCTTCATGCGTGGCCCGCGTACTCGCGCCGACCGGGTCGTTCTTCCTTAATGTCGGCTCCAAGCCAAAGGATCCATGGGTTCCGTTCGAGGTCGCAAGTGCATTGAGAGGCATTTTCGAGCTCCAGAACACCATACATTGGATTAAGTCGATTGCGATCTCTAGGGCGGACGTGGGAGACTACCCGGGGCTCGAGGGAGACATAGCGGTCGGCCACTACAAGCCCATCAACAGCGGCAGATTCCTCAACGACTGCCATGAGTACATCTTCCACTTCACCTTGACCGGAAACGTACCGCTGGACAGAAAGGCCATCGGAGTGCCCTATCAAGACAAGACCAACATCGCCCGATGGGCCTCCACACGCAGTAACCTCTCTGACCTGCGTTGCCGCGGCAACACATGGTTCATTCCTTACCAGACCATTCAACGTGCCACAGATGAGCGCCCTCACCCGGCCACCTTCCCGCCGAGGCTGCCCGAGATGTGCATCAGGCTCCATGGGCTGGATAGGTGCGGCCTCGTGATGGACCCCTTCTCAGGCCTCGGAAACACAGGAGTGGCCTGTGCCCTGCTGGGAGTCCCGTTCGTCGGGTTCGAAATCGACCCTGTGTACTTCGCAGAGAGCGTCAAGCGAATCGGCCGCGCAGCCGGACAGGGCAGCGGGGCGGTCACGCGCGAGCTCGAGTAGTCCGGTCGCGCCAGGGCCGATAGAGCATGCCTAGACTACCCTATTACGCCCTCGACCACGCGCAGAAGATTCTCGCCCATGATTCCTCGCACAGCCGCCTCCGAATAGCCCCGTCGGGCTAGCTCGTCTATGAGCGCAGGCATGCGCGAAACATCATGTAACCCTTCGGGCAGAGCGCTATCGTATACTCCGTCGAAGTCCGATCCAATGGCGATATGATCTGTTCCGATGACGCCAGCGAAGTGATCGATGTGGTCCACCACGCCCTGCACCGACTGCCTGCCCTCTCCCAGGAACGGGCCGACGAAGGTGACCCCTATCACACCGCCTCTGTCGGCTATTGCCTTGGCCTGCTCGTCGCTGAGGTTGCGCGAATGCCCGCATAGGGCCCTGGCATTGGAGTGCGACGCTATCAGGGGCCTTGTCGACACGTCCATGACGTGCCAGAAAGTCGCCTCCGATAGATGCGAAACATCCACTACCATGCCAAGCCTGTCCATCTCGCGGACTACGTCTACTCCGAACCGGGTGAGCCCACCGCGCGTGCCCTCCTCGTATGCCCCGTCTCCAAGCTCATTTCTGCGGCTCCACGTGAGCGTCATAAGCCTCACGCCCAGCCTGTAGAAGATCCTCAGAAGCTCGATCGATCCGTCGAGGGCCTCGCCTCCCTCGATGCTGAGAAACGCGGCGACCTTGCCCTCGTCGCGCGCACGGCCCGCATCGCCCGCCCACTTGGCAAACACAATCGAATCGCCGTTTTCCTCGATTTCGCGGCAGAATACGTCCACAAGTCGCAGAGCCTGCCTGGCCCCGGCGCCCGGCAGATACTCCGGTTCAACGTAGATCGCGAAGATCTGAGAAGACACCCCGCCATCCACCATTCGCGGCAGATCGATGTGTCCTCCCTTGCCGCGCTCCGACAGGCGGCGACGGCCCGCGGCAATGTCTAGAAGCGTGTCGCAATGAGCATCCATTATGAACATGACTGGCTACTACACCCCCGATCACTCCATGTGCGCCATGTGTCCAGTATACCACCACTCACGCCAGTGTTGGCCTCGTTTATGCAGGCATGGTAAAATTGGTACAGTCGATTACAGCTACACCATGTCGACAACTGGAGGGATGACGATATGTCAGGCATATCAATCATGACCGACTCCACTGCCGACCTCAGCCGGGAACTCATAGCCCGCTACGGGGTTACGGTTGTGCCGCTGGCGGTGGTGTTTGGCCAAGACGCGTACAAGGACGGCGTAGATATCGACACACAGCGCCTTTTTGAGCTGGTTGAACAGAACAAGCAGTTGCCCAAGACCTCAAGCCCCAGCCCGGAAGTGTTTCGGTCTGTATTCGAAGAAGCCGTCGCACATGGCCACCAGGTACTCTACATAGGGATCTCCAGCAAGTTCTCGGCATCCGTGCAGAACGCGGCGTTGGTGGCCGGCGCTTTCCCCGAAGGACAGGTGCGCGTGTTCGATTCGGCGAACCTTTCAACGGGAATTGCCCATCTAGTTCTGTATGCGCGCGACTTGGTCTCTCAAGGCCGGCAGATGGACGAAATACTTGCAGCGCTTGAGAGGGCGCGTCCCAAAGTACGGACATCATTCAAACTCGATCGGCTTGACTACATGCACATGGGCGGAAGGTGCACCGGGGTTCAGACGCTGCTGTCGTCGGTGCTGAAAATCAGGCCCGTCATATCCGTGGCAGACGGAGGCATGATAGTCGCAGGAAAAGTCAGGGGTTCAAGCAGGAAATCGCTCGATTGGATGATGGACCGTTTCGAAGAGGATGTCCGGCAAGGTCTGGTGAGAGAAGATAGGGTCTTTCTTACACACACTGGAGTACACGAAGACGCAGTGTACATGGCCGAACGCGTGCGCGAAATCATGCCCGAGATGAAGGAGATACTCGAAACGCCTGCCGGCTCAGTGATAGGTAGTCACTGCGGGCCGGGAACAATAGGCATTCTCTACATACTCGATTAGCCATTATATTACTTCATTCTGGATCAATCGGCAGACTCAGCGCGGCCCGGGCCCGGCCTACCGTGTGCATAAAGCCGCGGGGGCACCACCCGGGTCGCGCAGTTATCGGGGGTGGAAACCATGTCACAACGGATTGGCTCAGCCCTGTTTCAGATCGGCGGCATGATGTTCCTGATCGGGCTCATACTCGTGCGCTTCCCCGGCGCGTTTTCCTGGTTCGGGCGCCTCCCCGGCGACATCATAACAGAACACGTGATCGCTCCCTTTACCTCGATGCTCATAGTCAGCGCAGGCCTTTCCGGCCTGTCGTGGGTATTCAGCGTACTGCTTCGGCTCATGCGCTGACCAAAGACGAAATGCAGCAACAGCTTCATAGTGAAAATAGCCGAACTAGCGCTTTTCCGATCACTGATATCGGGACTATTGGGTTAGGGACAGGCCAGCCCATGGCTGCAGCGAAACAGATCGCGAAGGCCAGGGCCATTACCGACACAAAAGCTACCAAATCACGGCGTGATCCACCGCTTGTCAGCGGCTTGTATTCAATGAACCAGATGGCTGCAAAACCGACCAACACCAAGAGAACGGAAGGTATACTCATTTCGTCGTATCTGCCTCATACCTGTTTGTCTCGAGTGCGCTTCTGTCGATTCTGGCTTTCACTTCTACCTTGACGGGAAGGCCGGCAAATACACTATCCCATTTGGGGTGAATCCTCTTCCATGCCCGGTAATCGGAAGCCATGAGCATTCTGCCGAAGCCGAATATGTCGGCACCGAGCGACTGGGCTTTCTGCACTGCGCCAAGGATCTCGCCTCGAATCTGATCGGCCAGCGCCTCTTCCATTTGGATCAGGGCTTGCATATCCTGGCTGATGTCAACAAATGATCTGGTCTCGGCAAGGTGAGCGGTCACATCCACTTTCACCCTCGCTTCGACCTCATCCGTCGTGTTCAGCGCCCTCACGCTCACCTGCGAGCTCGCCCTCATTATCTCAAGAGATACGCGGTTCCGGAAGTCACCAGGATCCTCAGCCCCGGGCGCCGGCACTGCGATTACCGCGCTTACTACATCGCCTCGCACCCAGTTGAGCCCCCTAGTCTCGACTCCGGTAAGCCAGCCCGCTAGGCGATCGCCTCGGAAGACGCCCGCCCCGCTCATCTCGGGCTTCGTTCTGATTTTCTCTCTCAGTAGGTCGCCTGTAGCAGCCGGCTCATCAGAGTACGCTACAATGACTCCTCGGGGCAGCACCGGGTCGACACCCGGATCAGCCAGGCTGACAAGAAAGTCGCCCAGCGTGGTCCGAACAGTGGTTCCCAGGTCTCGCAAAACCCCGCTGATCAATCCCTCTCCTCCAATTGCTGGCATGCGTTCGAGCTCGAACTCGGCCCACATCACATCCCACCCGCGCCCTCCATCGAGCACGCCAAGAACCGGGAGTTCCCTCGGTCCTCTGTTGCGCACGAAGAAGTCCAACACGCTTTCGATTCCGGCGCGCGCCAAGTCTTCGCCAATTATGATCCATCTGCTATGCGGCCAATACGGCGTTCTGGTGCTCTGCTCATTGATGCTTCTAACCGCCTCGAATACTGTGCTTCCAACAGCTGTAACGGTGTAAAATGCTCGTTCGGGGCTACCGGCCCTCTCCCCCATTCCCATTGCCCACGGTTTCGCTATCTGGACCGTAACCTGAACGAAGCCGGCGTCCTCAGGCTGATCGCCGGCATCAGCTGTGTCCAAGGCGCACCCGACAACGAATCCCAATGTCTCTATCTCGCGTCGGTCCCAGCAACCCGAGGCCAGTATCGATAAGATGGCTATGGCCGCTATCGATACCAGGGCTCTGGCTGCACGCCGGCGCCGCGCCCACCATGCGATCGCCATGGCAGCCATGATGGCGATGACCAGAGCCAGAGAGAAGGCGCCCCATCCCTCAAGCGACATGAACCTGCTGAGTACCATCACCCTTCGGAACATGGTTTCTCCCAAGGCGATGCTGACGGCCGCCAGAGGGTAGACGAACATGCCGCTCCTCTCGACCTGGACGACTTCTCCGAGCGCCTGCGCAGCGGCCCAGTAGAAGCTTGCCACCACAGTCCCTGCAGCAAATACCCAAAACCCCATAGGCAATATCTCAAGCCGCTCTAGGACTCTGCCTATGCTGATGAATCTCGTAACGGAGTAAAGTGGAAAGCCAATGGTGGATGAAAGCGGCCCGAACACGGCGCCCACCACTGCCATAAGCCCGACAGCCAAAACCCCGGCGCCTGCAACTGCAATCAGGAACCACCTGCGAACACCCCCCTGCCTCGCTTCGGCACAGCGCGGGATGATCATCCATGCCATGCTGGCCAGTGCAAAGAAGGAAGTTGTCGTCAGCGCCGGCGCGGTGAGCGCCGAGAGGCCTTGAGGAAGTAGAGGCCTGAGGTTAATAAGCTTCGCCGCTTGATGCGGAAGACCGATGATGAGCGCCACTGAAGCCATCACCACTGGGGCAATGAGATCCGCAAGCGCGCATATCAGGCCAATGCCCCTGCGGGCTATGGTCGCGCTCAACACAGCCAGAGGCGCCACTATGGCAAGCGATGGGGTGGAGTGCAACGCGGTCGCCAGAAAGGCTTGGGACATGGCCTTGAGAAACGTGGCTGCAGTGATGACCCAGTATGCGCAGAGCACGATTCCAATCGCAGCACACGGCCAAGCGCCTAGCAAGTCGCGTGATTGGGCCAGCAGGCTCTTTTTCGGGTCGCGCTCGCCAATCGCCGCCATCGCCCACATCATTGGCACTGCAAGCGCAACGCCGATTACTCCCGCGATCCAGACGCTTTGGTGAGGGACGTTTGGAGTCATCGTCGGAAGAGATATGACGATAGGCAACAGCCTGGCAAGGAAGACGAGCGCTCCAATGCTTCTTGCCGACACAGCCCCGCCGGCGCCTCTCATCGTCTTTCCTCTCCTCTCGCTCTTCGTGAATCTACGGGGCGAACCGACTCCGGCCTGCGCCTGATCGCCCACCATGGGGCGCGTACCACACTGTCCTTCAGATCACTGGGCACTACTGGGGCTAGAGGCGCCATGAATGGCACTCCGAACGACTCCATCGCCGTTAAGTGGGCTAGAAACGCGAAAACTCCAATGGCTATCCCGTACAACCCAAGGGCCGCTGATAAGAACAGGAACGCAAATCTCAGCAACCTTGCGCCTATGGCCATGCTGAATGAGGGAGTGGCAAAAGATGCAACTCCGGTGCCGGCTACAACGATTACCATAATAGGCGAGACCAGCCCTGACCTAATGGCGGCATCACCCAACACGAGTACCCCTACGATACTGACAGCTGGGCCCACCAGCCTTGGGAGACGGATGCCCGCTTCTCGCACTACCTCGAACGTGAGTTCCATTATCAGGGCTTCAAACACTGCAGGAAAGGGTATCCCCTCCCTCTGCGCGGCGATACTAAGCATCAACGGAGTAGGAAGAGCCTCTTGGTGAAACGTAGTCACGGCTACGTACAGCGCGGGCAACAGCATCGATAATGCAAAAGCCACGACTCTCAATAGCCTCGCCAGAGTGCCGAGGGGAAAGCGTTCGAAGTAATCCTCCGACGTCGTCAAGAACATGGTGAATGTTACCGGAACAATCAGGACAAACGGTGTTCCATCTACAACCAAGACCACCCTGCCCTCAAGCAAAGCGCCTGCCGCGCGATCCGGACGTTCTGTCCTCATCATTGTCGGGAAGATGGAGTATGGGGCGTCCTCAATCAACTCCTCAAGGTGTCCCGACTCATGCAAGGCGTCCACATCTATCATGGCCAGCCGTTCGCGGACCTCTGTGAGCACCATGGAGTTAACGATGCCATCCACATGAAGAGTCGCAACCCTTGTATGAGCCGTGCGTCCGATGCTCATCTCCTCGACGCGGAGGCGAGGATCAGCGATGGATCGGCGAATCAATGCCGTGTTGGTGCGCAAGTTCTCGACGAAACCTTCCTTAGATCCCCGGACCGTCGACTCAGTTGTCGGCTCTTCAATGACGCGTCCTATGACTGCTGCCGTGTTGCTTACGAGCATGGCGCTGTCGCCTTCAAGAATCACGATTGTGTGCCCGCGAATAGCCATGCCCGCCGCCTCGCCCACATTCGATATGCGACGAACATCGGGAGAGTGGAAGGCAGATGCGGGCATATTGAAGGGCGCCCCACAGTCGGCGCCAGAGTAGGCCTGCACCGCAACAGCCAGGGGGCCGGTTACGCACCGCGCAAGCAGATCCGCATCTACCATGCCATCCACGTGGAATGTGGCGGCCACAGGCCGCTCGGCATTCGGAGCAACGTACGTCCGCACCACCACGTCGGCACTTGCACCGAACAGGCTCCTGACAGCCTCGGCACGCTGCTGCACATCATCTGGCAGAGAGGGTTCCGCTTGTCGATTCGATTCGCGGGTTTTCCTGACGTTTCGCATCTGTACGGGACGCCTGTACCTCACCCACACCACCACCGTTAGGCTGTGCTCTGCGTACAGTCTGATGTAGCCATGCACCCAATATGCACCGTTCCCCGACGTCTGAGTGCGCAAAGAGGGTTTACCGAAATGTGCGGGGAATTCTACTTTCGGCTGCTATGGGGATACTCCGGTCGCGGCGAAACCTCGGCGACACGCCGCGGGCGCCGGCAGACGAGCAGCGCCTGATAGTCTGGAGGGAGTTGTTTGAACTCATTTCTCATAGCCGGAGGCGCAGTCGTGTCTGCGTCCGGCTTGTCAACCGATACGAGTGTACTGATACAAGGGGCCAAGATAGTTGAAGTAGGGCCCAGTTGCGACCTGGCGGGCCGAGCGCCCGGTACGACAATCGATGCGCGCGGCGCTATCGTGGCGCCGGGGTTCATTGACATGCACATACATGGCTCGGCGGGATTTGATACTATGGACGCGACCCCGTCGGCCTTGGCGCGCATGGCCGAGTTCATCTCATCACACGGAGTGACTGGCTTTCTTCCTACGGTGATGTCGACGCCTATCGAGCAGATGCTGGCTGCGACGCACGCCGCGGCACAGGCTGCTCAGGCTGATATCAACATGCACGGCGAACATAGCGAGCATGACCGACCGCGAAAGGGGGCCCAGGTTCTGGGAGTTAATGTCGAAGGGCCGTTTCTGAGCCCCGACTTCAAGGGCGCCCAGCCTGAGACGGGAATAGTCGGCCCCGACCCCGCGGTCCTCCATCGGATACTTGAGGCAGGCGGCGGGCATGTCCGCGTCATGACCATCGCGCCTGAGATGCCGGGGGCCATAGAGATCGTGAAGGCGCTGGCGTCCCAAGGGGTTCTGGCATCGGTCGGTCACTCCGGGGCGTGCTATGATGAGGTCAGGGACGCGATCCACGCAGGACTGCGCCTCGTGACTCATACCTACAACGGCATGCGCGGGCTGCATCACAGAGAACCCGGAGTCGTCGGAGCGGCTCTCGTACACAGTGAACTCACGTGCGAGGTCATTGCAGATGGAATTCACGTACACCCCGCTGCAGCCAAACTCGTGGCGCAGGCAAAGGGCCCGGGCGGCACGGTGCTCATGACCGACGCCATGCGCGCCGCCTGGCAGACATGGCGCGACGATCCGGACGGCCCCTACGCGAAGGCGTCGCCCGAGGCGCGGCGGCGCGCCGACCGCGTCCTCATGGCCGACACGGCCCGCGCGTTTTCCCTGGCCGCGCAGAAAGACGTGGCGCTCTCCGAGGCGCGCCGGCGCACCGCCGCCGAGGCGTCGCTGGCCACGGCGGAGCGCGCGGCCTCGATGTACGCGCGCGACGACGCTCTTTTCACCTCCGCGGCCGCCGACGCCGCCGACCAGGCCGCGCGCCTGAAGCTGGGCCGGCTCATCGCCAACCCGGGCGAGGCCGACCCGGAGAAGCTCGTTTTCAAGACGGAAGACGGCGCGGCGCTCTACGCCGCCGTCCGCGCGGATGCGCTGGACCGGCTGCGCCACGGTCGGGCGCGGACGCTCGCCCGCGACGCGGGCGTCGCCGGGAACGAGGCTGACGCCGCGTCAGGCATCGCCGCCGCCGCGCGCGTCGCAGAGACGCTCCCGCCCGACCTGCGCGCCGACGCGCTGGCCGAGCTGGAGACGGTCCG
>DAOTAC010000011.1:0-17472 GCA_035382325.1 Bacillota bacterium
CTGACTATAGGGAGCACCATGGCGTTGCCTATGCTCATGCGCGAACTCCTGCCCAGCGTGAAGCCGCGCCGCAGGAAAAAGACGCCGGCCCATATCCCAACCGTGAAACCCAGTACACCGAAGACGGCGTTGAGATCCCCGCCCGCGAGGCGAAGGATCATCCTGAGAGGGCACCCCAGAAAGACCAGCGCCCCTATGATCACGAAGAAGCCCAGGACAAACCGGAGCACCGGCGAAGACCCGCCCCGCGCCCGGAATTCGCCTGCTGCCAGGGCAGCAAGCATAGAGCCTATGATGAAGCCGGGTACCTCCGGGCGAAGATATTGGACCACCTCCGCCCTATGCAGCCCTAGCCCGCCTGCAATATCCCGGATGAAGCATGCAATACATATTCCCATGTTTGCCGGGTTTCCTGTCGCAGTCAGAGCGACGCTGAGAGCGCCTACGACGGCGCCAGCTATCAACACTACTCTACGCTGATTCATTGCCGAACCAGTCCCCTCCCGTTTGTATTCGCGTGCGTGCGCAGTGTGTGCGTAATTTCACAATGCTCACACCGTAAAGTATATGCTGAGGCGCCAGACCACCACAAATAGCATATGTTAATGGAATGCATGTCAGCTATGAGCTATTGATATGGGTAGTTGACACCCGGCGCGGCCAAGGCGATACTAGGCAACGGGAGGCGAGCATTCCTTGGGTATCGACGGCGCTAGTAAGCGCATCTATCTCGACAACGCGGCAACGTCCTATCCTAAGCCCGGCGAAGTCTGGGAGTCGATGGCACGCTACATGCACGACATCGGCGCAAGCCCAGGCCGGGGAGGCTATGGAAGCAGCCTCGATGCCGGCCGGCTGGTCTTCGAAGCGCGCGAGACCGCGGCCCAGCTCTTCCACGCGCCCGGAGCCGAGCAAGTCGTATTCACCCCCAATGTCACTTACGCGCTCAACTTCGCCATACACGGGCTGCTCCGCCGCGGCGACCACATTGTGACCACAAGCATGGAGCACAACTCAGTGATCCGCCCCCTAAGGTCGGCCGGGGAGAGCATAGGGGCCGAGGTCACTGTGGTCAAATGCGATGCGCAGGGCAGGCTGGATCCTCACGATGTGCGTTGTGCGCTCAGGCCCAACACCCGGATGGTCGTGATGACCCACGCGTCTAATGTGTGTGGTACGGTGATGCCCATCGTCGAAGTTGCCGGCGTGGCGCACGAAGCCGGGGTCTTTATGGTAGTGGACGCAGCGCAGACTGCAGGGGTCATCGACATTGACCTGAGGTCGATGGCCGTTGACGTGTTGGCGTTCACCGGCCACAAGGGGCTCTACGGGCCGCCGGGAACGGGCGGGATGGTACTGAGTGCGCGCGCGGCGACGGAGATGGCCTCTTCTATCCAGGGCGGCACAGGAAGCCGATCTGATGAGGAGTTCCAGCCCGGGTTCCTGCCGGACAAGTTCGAGCCCGGCACTCCCAACACACTTGGTATAGCGGGGCTTAGGGCCGGAATCGGATTCCTGCTGGAAAACGGAGTCGATCAGATAGGCATGCACGAACTGCGGCTCGCAGGCGAGTTCGCAAAGGCTGCCCGTGCTATTCCCGGGATTCGAGTGTTCGGCCTATGGGAAACGGGAGACGAAGCAGCGATATGTGCGCGCGACCGCGTAGCGACTGTGTCGGTGGGTTTCGTATCTGCACAGGCTGACCCGGCACGAGCGGCCTTTCTTCTTGACAAGGAGTTCGGCATCATGGTTAGGTCAGGACTACACTGCGCCCCGTTAGCGCACAGGACGCTCGGAACCTTTCCCGCCGGCACACTCCGCTTCAGCTTCGGCTGGTTCAATACGATGAGCGACGTTCGCGATGCCGCCGGCGCCCTGTCATGCATAGCAGAGCGATGCTAGCTGTGGAAATAGTCGCAGTACGAGTTGATCTGGTGCGTCCAGTCTCCCCGGGTAACCATGTGGTGATTGCCGAGCGGGCGGCTGAGCAGTATGCGCGCGTCCTCAGGGCGGTCGAACCTCACAGCCAGCTGAGTGCGGCATAGGTCTTCGCGCTCCCCGCATTCGACGAGCTGGCCCCGGACTGCGTACAAGTCTTGCAGTTCTTTCCCGCCTATGCGGACGATGGTAACAGGGCCCGGTTCAAGCTCTCCCGTAATGCCTACACCCAGGTTCGACTCGTAGTGGGATCTCAGCGAGTATCTCGTGCACATCGTCGTAGGAATGGTGCAGTGGGTGAACACCACTGTGCCGGTCCGCAGATCGATGGACGACGGGTTGGCCAGGAAACTGGGCTGAGATGTCAGGTACCACATGAATAGCATCGTAAGACATGATGGAATATCGGCTTCGCACGTAGCCGGCACTCCCTCGTCGTTAAGGCGCGCAAGCGCATAGCACGCGGTGTTCGCAAGCGGCGTGAGCAGGGAGAAACAATGCACGGCCACAGCATCCAGGTGGTACTCCTGCACTATCCGCCTGAGCCCTAGGTATATCCTGGCCGATCCCAGCATAGCGTTGGCATCGGGCTCAATGACCCGCTCCGCCGCTGCCTGCATCTGAGCCGCTACATCCTGTGCCGCCTCTGCATCGGCTTCGCGTGAGCAGCGTACCAGTTCCCCCAAAGGCAAATGCACCAGTTGCGGCCCCCACACTTCCCTCACGGCGCCCTCCAGAGCCCAGGGCGCCATGACCTCGATATCCCGCGATCCAAGTGACGCGATTACTGCCCTGCGCAGCGACGAATACGTCTTTGCTAGCGTAACGGTGAGCGCGATATCCTCGCGCCAACCGCGACTGCCCTGCACTATGATGCCCGCATGCCCGACGGATCTGGCGAGCGCGAGTATCTCCATGGCAGCGGCCAGGGCATTGTCGCCGGGGTGAGCGAGTATCGCAACAGGGCCATTCCATCGAGCGATGACCGACATGCCCAGTTGTTCAGTGCCGCCGCTCAAGACCAAGAGCAGCAGAGCATCGGACCCCGCGAGTTCCATGGCCGACACTCGCGAGTCGTGCCATTGAAACTGGATGTCCTTGCTGGCGCCGAGCACTGCAAGTTCTGCTCTGTAGTGTTCGGCCCTGTCAGTCACCTCGCGAAGATCGCGCCACGAGGATGCAACCTCCACCACACTGACTCGCATCGGCGGATCTACCCCCTTGTGTGCCTGCTTACCCCTGACTACATTCGATAAGCTAGCCGGGAAATCCTACAGTGCGAGGTCGATATTCACAAGAATGTGCACAGATTCCTTCGAGTGTTCATCGATGCAGGCAGGAGATGCGCCGCTCAAGTTGAAATTGTAAACGATTGGAGTTGACCGCGAGCTAGCCTGCATGCAAGGCTGTGGTTGGAGGTGCTCGAGTGAGAAACGCGAAGGCGATAATGATGCTGTTTCTTCTTGCCGCTCTTGTATGTGGAATCGCCGTGTCGACTAGCGGGTCTGCAGCCGACATGGGGCAGGAATCGTTACCCGCTCAAACGCTCACCCAAGCCCCGGCGCTGACTCGCGTGGCCATAGACCAACTCCTAGATGCTTTCGTCCCATCTGCCATGGCCCGCCTGCACGTCCCGGGCGTCACTTTTGTCGCTGTGAAGGACGGGGAGATCCTGACCATGCGCGGATTCGGATACTCCGACATTGAGGCGGGCAGAGGCGTGGATCCGGCTGCAACGGTATTTCGCGCTGCTTCCGTGTCCAAAGTCTTCACTGGAATGGCAGTAATGCAGTTGGCCGAGCGGGGCGTCGTTGACCTAGATGAGGACGTGAACACATATATCAAGGGCTTCAGGATCCCTGCAACGTACCCCGAGCCAATTACACTACGTCACCTCCTCACTCATACTGCGGGTCTAGATGAGCGGAACCTCGGGATGTCGGAATTCGGATCGCGCGTCTACCCCAGATTAGGCGAATACCTCGCAGCTGAGTTGCCGCCGCGCATACGGCCTGCCGGGCAGGAGATCCAGTACAGCAATCACGGAGCGGCCCTGGCAGGATACGTAGTAGAATGTGCCGCCGAAATGCCGTTCGCCGATTACGTCGCAGATAAGATCCTTGCCCCGCTGGGCATGGAACACAGCGACTTTCGGCTGACACCCGACATTGAACAGCATCTTTCAGCGAGTTACGAGTGGCGCAAGGGCAAGTATGTGAACGTGCCTTACGTGCACATAAACGCGGCGCCGGCGGGGGCGCTGATGACCACGGCCGCCGACATGGCCAGGTTCATGATGGCGAACCTGGCAGGCGGCGAGCTTGAAGGCGCGCGCGTGCTAGGGGCCGAATACGTGGAAGCAATGCAGACGCAGCAGTTCACGAATGATCCCCGAGTACCCGGAATCGGATACGCATGGTTCATGGGCCGGCGGAACGGGCGTCGTGTGGTTTTGCACGGCGGCGATCTATGGCAGTTCTCGACTCAGCTCCTGCTAGCGCCGGACGAGAACTTCGGACTGTTTGTGTCGGGCAATAGCTCGGGGGCTGCACCCTTAGCCGATGAGCTCGTCAAGGCTCTGTTCGACACCTTCTTCCCTAAGCATGAAGAGCCGGACGTATCGGGTGCTGTTCAGCCCGCGGGAGACGTAAGCACGCTCGGGCCTGCTCATGTAGCGGGCAATCCCCGCAAGCTGGCCGGCGTCTACCGGACAAACCGGCGCCCGTTAACCACAGCCGACAAAGCCATATCCCTGTTGACCCAGTTCCGAGTCGCCGCCAATGATGATGGCACACTGACCCTGGCTTTCCCGCCCGGATACGGAATGCCAATGGCGACGTGGACGCCGGCAGGTCCGGGGCTCTTCCGCGACAGGGCCAGCGATGATCTCATGGCTTTCGACCATTGGAAGACCGTGGCAGGCGAATCGCGACCGTCGCGCATGTACATGGGGATATGGGCCTTTGACAGAGTGCCTGTCTATGAGACGGCTTCGTTTACACTGGCGGCGGTATCGGCAATAGCCGTGGTGTTCATCTGGGCCATACTGGCCTGGGCATTCGGCCGCAGAGTGAGCGGGCTCGCCGCTGCACTCGGCCTGGTGAACCTGGCTGCCATCGCCGGCATCGCCGGCTCGCTCCTCGCGATCCCGGGCTGGGAACTCACGACTGAGGTGCCGCAGATGACCAGAGCGGCCCTGGCCCTCCCGCTGGCAGGCGGCGCGCTTGCGCTGGCGCTAGTGTGGCAAAACATAAGGCGCATTGCTGCAGAAAGACAACGACAGCGCTGGATCTTCTATAATCGAAGGGCGCGCAGGGGGCTGACAGGGCTCATCCTCCCATGGTTCGTGATTGCCGCCGACGGGTGCTTCTTGTGGTTGCTGCACACCTGGAACCTGCTGGGGTGGAGGTTCTGACCTGCTCCCAACCTTATCATCCAGATCCGCTACTCGGAGTCGAGTTCATGTGCCAGGATCTCTTTGACCTTGAGCTCAAGTTCATCAAGATCCAGCCCGGCTTCGTCCTTGATACTCTTCCGTAGCATGGGACCTACTTGCTCGATATCATCCAGGAGGTCCTGTATGAGCTCAAGCGCTGCAGTGGCCTCCAGCACTTGCCTTGGAGTCCGGACCATGCTCGCCAGGATAGAGTTCTCTGTCCGCGAGGCCACCAGAGGGCTGGGCAGTTGCTCGACATAGACCTTAGTGCGTCGACCGGGTCCCCGGTCGTCTTCTATAGGGACCAGGGCTATGATCCTGTCTGCCCTAACGTACTTGCCGTATCCCAGAGGAACGACGGCGTCTTCCCTCACTTCCATCAGGCTTCACGTCCTCTCGACTGTATCAGCTTCTCCGGTTATCGTGTCCAGGATAGAGCAGCCGAATCAGCGGCAGTAGTCCGGTTCCGGTGCAAGGCTGCCCGGAGTCGTAATCGGAAGCTATCACGCCTATATGGTGCCTACAGATAGGAGATTCGCTCCGTGGCAACGAATATCGGTTAGGGAAGAACAACTAGTACCGGGTATGGTTGCCAGAGGATGCGTCTCGGCCCTACAGAGGAAGGCCGGCCGAGGCGGCGACGAACCAGAGAGGAGCAATTGTCATGCAGGGAATGGTGTCAGTCAAGAATCTGGTCAAAACGTTTGTGTCCAGGGAAGAGACGGTGACGGCTCTCAATAGCGTAACGTTATCTACCCCTCCCAATAGGATTCTGACTCTTTTAGGGCCTTCCGGGTGCGGGAAGACCACACTGCTCAGGTGCATAGCCGGGCTTGAATCTCCCGACTCAGGCGAGATCTCCATCGGCGACCAGGTAGTGTGGTCGAAAGCCAAGGGCATATCTTTGCCCCCTGAGCGTCGGGGTATTGGGATGGTGTTTCAGTCTTATGCGATTTGGCCTCATATGACTGTCTTCGGCAACGTGGCGTACCCGCTCGAGATTCGTAGAACACCGAAGCACGAAATCGAGGAGCGGGTCAAGAAGATCCTCGACCTTGTGCAACTGGGAGGTTTCGAGAATCGACTAGCGACCAAGCTCAGTGGCGGGCAGCAGCAGAGGGTGGCTCTCGCCAGGGCACTTGTAGCCGAGCCCAAAGTGATTCTTTTTGACGAACCCCTCAGCAACCTGGACGCGAAGCTCCGCGAGAGCACACGCCAAGAACTCAGGGACTTCCTCACCCAGCTAGCCATCTCCGCTATCTATGTTACTCACGATCAGGTTGAGGCCCTGACAATCTCGGACGATATTGCAGTAATGCGTGGAGGCTCAATAGTTGAGCGAGGCACGCCTCAGGATATTTACCTTCGCTCCAACAACCCATTCGTGGTCGACTTTATCGGCAGAGCCAACTTCCTGAGTGCGACAGTCAAAGGTTATGGCGGCGAAAACCATGCCATCGTATCCTGCGCCTTAGGTGATATTGTGTGTAGCGCCCCGTCCGGCCTGGGCGTCGGAACTGAAGTGACGATCTACACTCGCCCCGAATCCTTCGAGATGGTGCCGGCCTCTTCCCCTCGGATGGAGAACGAGTTTGAAGGCACCGTTACAAGTCTTCTGTTTGCAGGGGAAGCGCACGAGGCAGAGATCTCCGTTGGTGGGGCTCGTGTGCTTGCAAAGCTCAAATCGCATATCCCGCTCAAGAAGGGTGACAAGGTGCGACTGCATATCGATCGTGAGTGGTGCCGCGCCCTTAACCCTGCAGAGGAGGCCTGACAGTGCTCAATCATCGATCTAGTCGTCGTTTCCCGCTTGTCGCGTTCCTCATCATCATCGTAAGCGCGCTAACAATCGGCCCTGTCGTAATGCTCGTGATAGGTAGCTTCTCTGAGGGAATCGGGGCGATTGGGAAGTTTACAACCGGCAAGTATGTCGCAGCCTACACCGATCCCTCACTTCCCAAAACGCTTTTGAACACAATCGTTTTTACGCTTGGGACTGCATGCTTCTCAACGGCTCTAGGTGGACTTCTCGCCTATCTGAGCGTCCGGACGGATATCCCGTTCAAGGGCCTATTCCGAGTCCTTCCGATAGTGCCAATGATGATTCCCCACGTTCTGTTCGCAGCTGCGTGGATAGCGTTGATTAACCCGACCAATGGCATGCTAAACCTGTTCCTCAGGAACCTGTTCGGGTTCTCGAGGGGGCCGTTCAACATATACTCATTGGCTGGCATGATCTTCCTTGAAGGGATGCTTGACCTGCCTGTCACTTACCTTGTGATCTCGCCTGCTATGTACTCATTTGACACGACGCTAGAGGAGGCCTCTCGGGTCAGCGGGGCGTCGAACCTCTACACTCTGCGCAGAATCACGTTGCCGATACTGAAGCCTGCCTTCCTGGCCACATTCACCCTGGCGATTATCCGGAGCCTGGCTGCGTTCGCCGTCCCGTCCATGGTGGGGATGCCCGGTCGTATCCATGTCTTAACCACCCACGTATACCGGATAATCTCTGTAGGTTGGTCGCCTGACTACGGCAGGGCGGCAGCGATCGGTCTGATTGTGTTGGCAGCATCCATCATTCTTGTCTATCTGTACCGGCACCTTATTGCTGAGAGCTCCCAGTACGTGACTGTTACAGGTAAGGGGTACCGTCCTATTGTAGTAGAGCTCGGCCGCGCCAGGCGTCCCTTGTTTATTCTGTGCGTTGTGCTCTTCTGCTTCCTGGTAGTAATACCTCTGGCCACCCTCGTGTACATGTCATTCCTGCCATATTCCATGGTGCCCAGTGCGCGCGCTGTCAGCATGATGAGCCTTCGCAACTGGCGTACCGTTCTTGCAAATTCCGTCATAATCCGGGCGCTAAAGAACTCCACTTTTCTGGCCGTAATCGGAGCGACTCTCGGCATCTTGCTGTCCATATTCGTTGCCTACGTTATCGTCAAAGTTAAAAGCCGGGGAAGCGCGCTCATTGAGTCCCTCTCGTTCCTGTCGTTTTCCTTTCCAGGCATGATCATCGGTGTGGGATTCATGTGGTTCCTGGTGAGGACTCCCCTCTACGCGACCATTTGGGGCCTCCTCGTGGCCTATGTGGGTACCTACTTGCCTTATGGCGTTCGCCCTCTCCGAAGCGCGTTTATGCAGATAGACGAGGAGCTCGAGGAATCGGCGCGAGTGTTCGGCGCGAGTTTCCTACGGGCGCTGAAAGACATTGTAGTGCCTCTTCTCGCCCCTGGTGTCGTGTCGGCATGGATTCTGATGGCCTGCATGTTCATCCGTGAGTTGAGTGTTTCGGTGGTGCTGTCACGCCCGGGCACTGAGGTGCTTACAGTAGAGATCATGAAGCTGGCCAATGACGGTCTCTGGGGTCAGGTGGCTGCTCTAGGCATCATCATGATAGGCCTCTCTACTGCGCTTGTGCTTGTCGCAAACATGCTGCGCGTCCCTCTGTCCCACGTAGATCAGTAGGTCAATAGGCTGGGACGCTAGAGCACGGGGGCTACCGAATCGGAAACGCAAACAAAACAGGCTGTCTTCTGGGAAACACAGAAGGCAGCCTGTTAGTGCTCGCTGGCGTGTATCATGTCTAGAAGATTGTCTTGAACACCTCTGACCAGCGCTGGATCTCGTCGTCAGAGAGCTCCCGCAGAGGTATCACGTCAGCTTTCTTGATGCCCTCAATAGGCGGATAGATGCCCTCATACAACACCCACTCGCCCACTTGTTCGGCAAGGATGCGTGAAGAAGCCTCTGAGAGCCAGAAATCGACGAAAAGCCTGGCGGCGTTGGGCCTCTTGGCGTTCTTGGCAACTGCGATTCCCCGGGCCGACCCCATTAGGGGTTCACCGTTCAGCTTGGCCCAGCCAAGTGGAGCAGGGGCCTTAGTCACAATATACTTGGGCATAGAGATACCGATGACCTTCTCGCCGGTTTCGATAGGCCCGGGAGTAGGCCCGAAGGAGGCCACGAACATGGGTCTGTTCTTGGCCAGACCCCGCAGAAACTCCATCCACTCAGCCTCAGTAGAGAACACATGCTCCTTGAGACCCACAAGCCATGTGATTGTTGTCGCATGCGTTATCGGGTCAGGCATCACGATCTTGTCGCGCCATTTGGGATTAGCAAGATCCCGGTACGTGGTAGGTACATCCTGCGGTTTGACCAGCTCGGTGTTGTAGATGATAGCCACGGCCTCAATGCCGAATTGCTGGATTACCCCGTCGGGATCCCTTGACCATTTGGGGTACTTCTCGCTTACCGGTGACACGTACTTGGCCAAAACGCCGGCGTCCTTCAGTATTTGCAGTATCGGGATGGGCGCCTGGAGCACGTCTGCGGCTAATCGGCCGGCCTGGAACTCAGTCTGGACTGTAGGGACGTACACCGCCGTGGAGACACGGGTGTACTCTGCCGATACGCCGTACTGGGACTTGAAGGCCTGCATAACTGGTTCTACTCCAGTGATGTTCGCGTAGAATATGGCCTTGCCTTCCTTTTTGGCTTCCTTGAGCAGTGGATGTTCGCTGCCTGCGGCGACGCCGAGCACCATGGCCAGAATAATGCAGCACATCACCGACGAACGAATCAGGTTCCTTATCCCCGTTTTCATCTCTGCTTCTGCACCACCTTTGATTAATGCCTAAGAGGGCCTTAACCAACAGTTTCGGCAGGCGTCAGGGGTTTCCTGCCTGTCTTGCCAAACAACGCAGGAACGCCGGGGGTGAACACCTTGCCAATCACACACCGACGTTCCGGGATATCGTTCGCGCCCTGCAGCGCTAATCCGAACCTGTTAGCGCATTCTCGACCGCCTTAAGATAGGCCTTGGCAGTGATAGTCGCTCCGCTGATGACGTCCACCTGGAGAGACTGAGCTTGGACGACTGACTCAAGAGTCTGGCGCCTCACCTCGGGCTGGCTGAACAGGACATCTTTGACAACTTCGATGCCTATGACCTTACCTGACTCCACCGTGACTCGTACCTTGTTCGACCAACGCCCGCCCTTGTACTGCCCCATGTACTCGCCATCCGCAAGCTCAGAGAAGTCGACGCTTCCAATTGGGAGAGCCTCGCCAGCCCTTCTGCCGATCAAGCCGAACGCAATCACTCCGCCAACCAGCACAGCCAGCCCAACAAGGATCCACACGATAATCTTCAGCATGTCACCCTCTCCTCCGTTCATCATCGGTCGACGTCCGCGGCCGCGCTGTCGGCCGTCGGGGAAGTTGATGGGTGCTATTCGCCATCTGTTGGCTGGCACCTCTACATATTTAGAGTACTGCCTTGACGTTCGGTCCTATACGTCAGCACTAGCCGGCCCACCCTCAAGTTGCGCTAGATACCGATCGGTCGTGCTACCTATATCGGCCTCTGGGGTCGCAGCGTCGACTGCCCCCGGCGCCGCGGTGTTGGACTTGCCGTTCACGCGGCCGAGCTTGATCCAGAGCAGCGGCGCAAGTATCAGGCTCGACAGCAGAGGTACCACAAACGGCGCCCTGGGGCCGAGCGTTCTCCACATCAGGCCACCGATGTACGGCGCAGGCAGGGATATCAGCCCCAGGCTGGTGGAGAAGAGCCCGTACGCCGTGCCGCGCATCTTCTCCGGCACCGCCTTGGATATCAGTGAGTTGTACGCAGGACTCATAAGCGATGCGCCGATCCCATACATAACCCATACGACAGTGAACTGCGCGTATCTCTTGCCGAGCAACATCAGCACGTAACCGGCTGAGAAGAACACGTGCCCTATCGCAATGCCCGCCCGCTCACCCGCCTTGTCGGCGAACCACCCTCCTAGGGGCAACATCACCATCATGGTCACATTCAGAATCGATAGGAGCGAACCGATCTGTAGGTTGCTTAGGCCCATGATGTTGCTGTAGTATAGAGGCTCAAGTCGCCCTCCCAGAGTAAATGCGATATCCGATACGCCGTCCGAGATGAACAGCCAGGTAATCACGCCGCCGGCCAGGACAAGCGAGATCATGGCCTTCATACTCTGGGCGAACTTCGCAGGCGTGGGACGCTCGGGGGCCGCACCTGGGGCCGACCCCGCTCTGCTCGAAGACCCTCGACTGGCGTTAGCCGCCATAGCAAACCGGATTACCACCGCGCACGAGTAGAGTAGTGCCGATACGGCAAACATCTGGCGATACCCGAATCTTTCGGATATCAGTCCGCCAAGGCTAGGGCCTATAACCCCGACCACAGTGTATATGGAATCCACCGTGGCAAACGTGCGTGCGCGCATCTCCTCAGATGACTGCTCTGCAATGTATGCCTGGAAGCTGGGCGACACAAAGCAACTTGCTATTCCCGAAATGCTCTGCGCCACGATCATGAACTGCCAGCTTGGGGCCAAAACGTACATTACGTATCCGATGAGGCCGGCTATGCTGCCGATGGCTATGGCCTGGAGCCGACCAATTGAGTCCGAGATGAATCCGCCCAGTATCTGAAAGGTCAGCGGCATGATGGAGGCAATAGTAAAGAACAGCCCTACCTGCTGCACGTTTGCCCCAAGCGACTGAACGTAAAGCGGCATCATCTGCTGGTTCATCTGATGCCCGATGTTGGCAAGGATCATCGCTCCCAAGAATACCATCAACGCTCTGGTGATGATCTGGGGTTTCTTCTTCGGCGCCATCGAGGCGAGCGGCGAACCGTCGCTTCGGGTAGACATGGAAATACCCTCCGTCCGATCCATTCGTATGCATGGCAAGCATACTGCAAGCTCCTCCGGCGCGCACAGGCCATGTGGTTAGTCTTGACTACTGGCTTCCTGGGCGGTATGGAGCAGCGTACGCTCAGGCGGGCTGAGGATGCTGAAGTCCGCAAGTCACGCGTCCGGCCAGATCTCGATGCCGTGCTTTACGGCATCTTGCACCACGCTGCTCGTCTGCTTAAGGCGCGTGAACTCGTCTTCAGTGTATGGAAGGCCTTCGAGGTAGAGCGGAAGATCCCAGTTTTCATGGAGAAACACCATTCGCCATGGGAAGCTGACATCAGCGAACTTGTCACTGATGATGATGAGGTCCACATCGCTTGAAGCAATATAGTCGCCCCGGGCGCGCGACCCGAACAGAATGCCTCGAGTTGCCCCTATCCTGTGAAGAAATCTCTGAATATCAACTAGCCTAAGTTCGCCTTCGACTGAATCCACTCGAACACCTCCCGCGCCCGGGCTAATGCCTGCTCGGCGAATTCCCGATCGAATATGTCCTTTGGCGCCCCGAGTGCCGCATCGACGTATCGGGTTGTCGTGTAGTGCGGGTTGAGAAAAGTCAGCTGTGAGTTTACCTCGACCATCCCATCGCCAAAGCACGATCTGCCTAGAGTCAGGAGGTTATGATCTCTCGGAACAGGGGACTTAAGTATGACCAAGCAACATGCTTTCAGCAGTTTCTCCACTGATTGCCTGGAAAGCCATACGGCATAGTTGTACCTCGCCTTATCCAGCATGTCCTGAGCGCATTCCAAGTCCCATTTGGCATCTTCTGCCCAGAATTGGGCTTCTTCGCGCATGGCAGTCACCCCTTAGGCGAGCATCCAACAGCAGGTTGATTGTACCATGTGGGTAGCAAACGTTCAACTCACCCCCGGTGCGGAACCCGGTGCCGGATTTGGATCATCTGTTTCCGAGGCCCGAGTTGCAGCCTGTTGTCGCGTAGCCGATTATCCACAGAGTCCATTTGACCTGACCAGATTCTGGCTCATCCTGCTCGTTTTGTGGCCGGTTTTCTGAGCGACCTGCTCGGATCATGCCCGGTTTGGCAGGTGCGAGTTGTCAGAATTCGGGCCGGCAACGGCGTTTCCGATTTTTGGAGTCAGGCAGCTAGCAAATCCGCAGGCAGGGGCGGGTTACACAATATGGCTATGCGCGTGACGCTCCCGAGGACGCGGGAAAAGGCTCCAACTGTCTGGTGTTCCACTAGGAAACGCCAGACACGGCCGCCCCTTCCCTCCCTCGGTGCTCAAACCTGACACATCCTGAGCAGGTGCGTCAAAAAACCAGTCACATTTCTTACAGGTTCGCTAATTCGCTGATATATGCGGGTTTCCCTAATGACCTGCGTAAGGCCCTTTCATCTGTTACTGGCGTTTCCGATCGTTTCCGATGTGCGCGTCGGCGGAGAGGAAGAAATGCCGAGCCTTGAGAGCCACAACCGCTACACGCACCCCGAATATGGACGAAATATCGACGCAGGGCAGGTCGGGCATAGAACACATGCCGTTTGTTATCATGTTGGAGGTAGTTACAGGCCTTTGCTGAGGAGCGGCCCGGGTACAGCGACTAATGCATGAACGGCACGTGAACGCCGGTTTGGCTATAGTCCGGAGTGTAGTCCGGGGTCTTGTCGACGCTTACTATCTTCTGCTCCTGTATGGACTTGAGGATATCCCTCACAGTCTTCAGGTCGCCGTATTCCATCTCGGGAGGCACGCTGATGGGTTCCCTGCCGGCCATGGCATTGGCCAGGTTGAGCAGTTCGTTGTAGTAGCCTTTCTGCGGCTCAAAAGGAACGCCCTCGATGCGCCCATCATTGTGTGCGATGTGTGTCACTCCCGCGTCCCTGCTCTCCAAGTAGATCATGCCCGAACTTCCGAAGATCCGGAAACCGACCGCTGGGAGCTGCGCCTCTTTGCCCGAGCAGAAGAAGCTGAACTGACCCACGACGCCGCTGCTAAACAGCATATTGACGACGATGGCGCTGTAGGGCGAGAACTCCTCGTCCTGCGGATGGCCGAAGGCCTGAAGCCTATCGATAGCGCCAAAGATGTGGCGAATAGCAGCGAGGTCGTGCACAGCGCTGTCGGTTATGGCTCCGCCTGGATACTCCGGATACTGACGCCAGTCGCGAGCAGGAAAAGCGTCCTTCCACATCTCCTGGGGAAAATCCATCACGTGATTATACAGGAAGTACACCACATCGCCCACCCGCCTGTCGGAGACTAGCTGCCTGACGATGTTGGTCTCCTCGTTATAGCGGTAGTTCTCTGCTATCAAGATGGGTACCTGGTAGCGTTGCGCGAGCTCGCGCGCTGAAAGGGCCTCCTTGAACGATCCGGCCAGGGGTTTTTCGCAGATGATCGCTTTCCTCTTGCCCGACAGCCGCTTGGCTACGGCTTCCGTAACCGCGTAGTTCAGCTCTATCGGCACCATTATGTCGTACACATCCACATCGTCACGGGCGACAATGGCCTCCCAGTCAGTATGGAGATCCCGCGATGAAAGGCCGAGGCTCACCTGCCACTTGCTCAGCTTATCCTGATCCGGATCGCATACTGCCACGATCTCATACGTATCCGCAAGCTTCATGTAGGCCGGGTAATGCAGGCGTTCGAACGCCATACCCGCCCCGATGATGCCCACCCTCAACTTGGGCATGAAAATCACTCCCTTGCGACCAGTGCTGCGTCAGTCGCACTAGATCAACTGCGCTGCTACCTAGTTTCCCGCAGTGTGCAAGGGATATTCGGATTTCGTCGGTCCATACGCGACAGAAACGGCCGGGCATCGCGTGCACTCGAGACACCGCACGCAGGCGTCTGAATCGGGGTCTTCATAGATAGCAATATCCACCGGGCAAACATGCTGGCATGCATTGCACCTGCTGCATGCGGACCGGTCTACTCGTATGCGCATCAAGCTTACCCTGTTAAATGGCGAGTACACAGCACCCAGCGGGCAGAGAAAACGACAGAACGGCCTCTTCACGAAGAGCGCAACCATAACCAGTGCGGCTAGAAGCCCGATCTTGATCCAGTAGAGCGGACCGATCATCTGCCGAAGAGACGGTCTCAGTATCACCTGTGGTATCCCAGCGCCCAGCGTGCCCGCGGGACATAGCTTGCAGAAAATGGGCGCCCCCACGGCGAACGCGCCGACAACGGCCAGCCCGACCAGTACAACGTAGCGGGTCCACCCCCAACGGTTGCTGCGTAGCATTTTGCGTCGTGGCCCAAGCCCTGCCAGTAGATCCTGGAACAACCCGAACGGACACGCCCACCCGCACACGGCCCGACCAAACACAGCTCCGACAGTGATGAAGAAACCCGCGATGGCAAATGGGAATCTCCGAAGAGACAGGAAGTTCTGAAACGAACCCATCGGACATGCAAACGACGCCAAGGGGCATGCATAACAGTTCAGCCCGGGATACGGGCAGAACTTCAGAGCCGGAAGACCGGAATTGGCCGCAGCCGCGGCAATGATCTGTATTACAGTGCGTCGCCTCGATCTCTTGCCTTGTATCGTCATTACTCTCACTCGTTATCCGGCAGTCAGCATTTGCTGCCTAGTAGCGTCTGCCGCCCGACCGTAGTCGTTCGGTGCAAGGTGCAGGCGCGCAGTGGACGGTGGCCAACGATTGTCGACTCTACTGAATGCCTATGCAAGATAGACAGATAAGCCGGGCGTTGGCCAGAATAGCGCCGAAATCGCCGCACGCAACGCCCACTGCCATGAGCGCGATCCCCGCGATGACGAGCACCGCGTACGGCCCTGGGCCTCGCCCTCGCCATCCCACTCGGCCTGGCCCGGAGCTTGCCTGCATGGCCCGCGCCAAAGCCCTCACTTCTCCCCTGCAACCGTCTTCACAATACTCTCAAGACGGCTCTCCCACCCCGAAGCCAACCCAACCATGACGTCTCGCACAATGCCCTTGCGGTCGATGACGGCCACGGTGGGCGTAGCGTAGATTCCATAAGCATTGGCAACGGTTCCTCTGTCAGTAGTCTGGATGTAAGTGTAGCCATTGCTGTCCATGTACCTCTTGATAGCCGCCGAGCTGTCCGCAAGGTTGACGCCCACGACACGCACTCCGTGGAAGCCATACTTCTTGTGGATATCCTGCAGCACAGGAGCGACGGAGTGACACGGTGGACAGCTAACGGTCCAGAAATCGAGCACATACACGTAGCGAGGCTGGTCTCGAAGCGCAATCTGCTTGCCATCGATGGTCTTTAGTGTGAAGTTCGGCGCAACAGCTCCAACCAATTGCTCAGTGCTCTTTGCCACCGCTCGGCGCTCTGCTCCCGGCGGCAGCGCCCATATGAGTAGTGCCGCCACAGCCAGTCCGGCTATTAGGAGTGCCGCCCGCCGCAGTGGGCGCACGTTGCCTGCATCCCTGTTCATTGATGTGATCCTCCAATTTCGCCGTCGCCGCTTTGCCCGGCCCGGCGGTTCTGTCAATTGCGTGACCTATTCGTCTTGCGACCCTTTCTGTCCTTCCTCCAACCTGATAGTGAACAGGAGAACTATCAGCCTGTGCCTCCAATCAGCGCGTCGCAAGGAAAATCCATCAACAAGTGCGAATTATCCTTTAGGTGTATCCCAGGGCTGGATGGTGATCGAGTTGATCAAGACAACACGAACTCGGGGCACGCCGTCTAGGGTGATGATAAGTCGGGCAGTGATCGAGAACCTGCTCGGCGCATCTGGCAGCGCAGATTCGCAGCAGGTTGACCGCGCCGGGCTTCTCGTAGGCAGGCTCACGAGTGATGCTAATGGAATCAACATCACCGTGCTCGACACGGTGGAGTTGCCTGGAGTTCCGCTCAAGGCGGAACCCCCGGGGCTTCTGATTGCCCTGGCCGACAACCTCCGCCGAAAGGCTCAAGCCGCTCACGTAGGCAAGGAAATCGTGGGCTGGTTTCACACACACTTGGGCTCAGGTGTAGCGGCGTCCGGCGAGGATGCCATGGTGCACAAGTCGCTCTCGCCGTTGGGAGCAGGGGTCGCGCTGATCGTCGATCCCGTGCAGCATGAGGCCTCGTTCTTCTACATGGACGAAGAAGCGCTGCTGCCCTTCCCGGGGTACTACATGTTCGATCCTGTCGGCGAATCTCGAGAGCAATCGCCATCCGCGCCCGCCGCACAGGCGTCAGGTAGTCAAACCGCTGACGAGCTGCGCAAGTGTGTCAGGCTCTCGCCTGTGACTTGGCTGCGCAGACTACGCTGGCTGCTCCAGCGCCCAAGCAACGACACGTCGCTGGCCCTGCGCCTCGCCTCCATCGCCCTGATCATCGCCTCGATCGCCCTGGCGGCACAGATCTGGACGCCACGCAGCCGGGTAGAGCAGCTCGCAGCCCAACC
>DAOTAC010000012.1:0-16531 GCA_035382325.1 Bacillota bacterium
TGCCTGAAGGTGTGCCGGTGTACAACATATCCGCCCTGACGGGCGATGGCGTTCAGGCCCTGCTTTACGCGGTGTCCGCAAGGCTTGCGCAGTTGCCGCCTGAACAGCTTCCGATTGTGGAAGGCAGCGAGCGCGAGGAGCCTCGGCGCTATACTGCACGCGGCCCTCGCCTGAGAGATGTGTCCATCTCGCGTGATGGTGAAGTCTTCGTCGTGATTGGCGAAGGAGCCGAACGTCTAGTTCAGCGTACCGATCTTGATAACGAGGCGGCTCTCAGAAGATTTTACGGTATGCTCACGCGCGCGGGCATTGTAGACGCTCTGCGCGACGCGGGGATGGGCGAGGGGGATACCGTTCGCATCGGCGACACAGAATTCGTGTTCGCCGAGTCTTACAACATGGAACGCGACTAGCTACACTAGTTGCGCAGGATTAGGTGGTTGCATGCAGCGCATAGGGATCATGGGCGGCACTTTCGATCCGGTACATTACGGGCATTTAGTCACAGCTGAAGAGGCATACCATCGTTTTCACCTCGACAAGGTGGTGTTCGTTCCGTCTGCGCATCCTCCTCACAAGCTCGACAAGGTCATCACGTCTCCCGCACATCGTTACATGATGACGGTGCTGGCTACGATGAGCAATCCCCATTTTGAGGTATCGTCAATCGAGATTGACAGGCCTGGCCCATCCTACGCTGTTGACACCGTTGCTGCCTTCAGGAGGGATTACCCGAACGATACAGCGCTCTACTTCATTACCGGAGCAGACGCGATCCTGGAAATGCTGGGGTGGAAGGATTCGACCACACTCCTTCGTATGTGCGATTTCGTGGCGGCAACACGTCCTGGATACTTCATAGCCGAC
Organism: Bacillota bacterium; assembly: GCA_035382325.1. Classification (GTDB taxonomy): domain Bacteria; phylum Bacillota; class DTU025; order DTU025; family DTU025; genus UBA5389. The sequence goes on from DAOTAC010000012.1 coordinate 868, forward strand.
GGCAAAATCGCCGAAATATTCGGAGAGAATGCGCCGAGAGTCCATTTCTTTGAAGTGCCCGCCCTTGCCATTTCGTCCACCGATATCCGAGCGCGCGTTCGCCAAGCACGCCCTGTGAGATACCTTTTGCCCGACATCGTCATCAGCTACATCGAGAGAGCCGGGCTCTATGTCGTGTGACGGCGCCTGAATATCCCAGCCTGCTTCGCGAGAGACTATGACCGATGGAGCGAGGTGCTAGGATGAGCAAGACACTATACGTGGGGAACTTGCCGTGGGCGGTCACAGATGATCAACTTCAGAACGTTTTCTCGCCGTACGCTGAGGTGATAGCTGCCAGGGTAATCACCGACCGCGAAACGGGTCGGTCGCGCGGGTTCGGGTTTGTAGAGGTGGCCACTGACGACGTGGATCCGATTATCCGGACGCTCAATGGGACATCATTGGGCGGACGGGAAATTAGCGTGAACGAGGCCAAAGACAGGCAGATGAGAATGTAGCGGCCGGGTTCCTGAGCCAGCGTCGCCCCCCGGGTTTCACCCGTTGGGGGCGATGTGCTATTATGGATGCAGGCTTTGTGTGAATCACTGGAGGGCGTGCTCGGTGGATGGTGAAGTGCTCGGGCAGATCAGAACCCGACTTCAGATGGCCATTCCTCATTCCAGATACGAACATAGCAGGCGCGTTGAGGAGGAAGCAGCACGCCTGGCGGCGAGATTCGGGGCTGACTTGGAGGTGTGCGCCACTGCCGGGCTTCTGCACGACTGCGCTCGCGACCTGCCTCTGGATCGTCTGATCGCTCTCTGGCATAGGCTTGGGCCTGATCGAAAAGGCCCTGATCCCGTCACGTTCAGCTCCGCGCTCCTTCACGGGCCGGTTGGGGCTTTAATCGCCTGCGAGGAGTACGGGGTGCGCGATCCTCGCGTGCTCGACGCCATCAGCCGTCATACGGTGGGAGCTCGAGGCATGACCGTTGAGGACAAAGTGGTTTGCCTGGCCGATTACATAGAGCCGGGAAGGCGTTTTCCGGGCGTGGATTCCATCAGGAACCTCGCGCAGCATGACCTGGATTTGGCGCTCATCTGCGCGCTCGGCGCAACCATAAAGCATCTGGTGGACTCCGGCGCCCTTATAGATGCGGACATAGTATTGAGCAGGAATGATCTGCTGCGCAAGTCAACAATGATGCCTAAGGTTGGTGATACTTCTGCACGTTAACACCGATATACGTCCAAGCGATCTCCCGTCACTTCCCCATGCGATGCTTGCCGTCTCGGTAGCATTGGAGAAGAAAGCCGAGGATGTTGTCCTTCTGGACATCTCCTCAGTCTCCATCATGGCCGACTTCTTCATGATCTGCACAGTCCGCACCGATACGCACGCTCGCGCTGTCAGGGACTCCGTAACGCAAGCTCTGGAACGCGCCGGTCTGAACCTGCGAAGGCGCGAGGGTTCTGACGCGTCGGGCTGGGTCTTGTTGGACTGGGGCGACATCATAGTCCACATATTCGGCCCAGCCGAGAGGGAGTTCTACAGCCTGGAGAAGCTGTGGGGAGACGCTCGGGTCTGCTGCTACGATACGGAGGCCCCCTCGGTTGAGCATCGCCCGGCGGAGTAATCTGACCGACGCGATCAAGCGGGCACATAACAATGGCGCGTTCATCAAATGGCGCGTTCATCGCTTGACTTACCGCCGCCCTGGGGCTATAATGGGATCTGCTTGATAATTCACGATGGAAACGCGATGAAGAGGAGCATTAGGTGCTGAATGGCTTTGAGAGAGTCGGGGGTGGGTGCGACCCGACAGCCGGAAGGCATCGAACTCGCCTCCAAGCGGCGCGGGTGAACCTGAGTAACCTGCGACGGTCGGCCCCGTTACAGGCCGAGAGGCGTCCGTGATCTGTTGCGTGGGGCTGTAGCTCAGCTGGGAGAGCGCTTGAATGGCATTCAAGAGGTCGAGGGTTCGATCCCCTTCAGCTCCACCATTCTTCTTTTGTTCGCCCAGGTCACGTACGTGCAACAGGGTGGTACCGCAAGTAAGCCTTGCCCCTGGCAGTCTATCTGTCAGGGGTTTTTTGTTTTCCATAGCTTGTTTACTTCGCAAGCTCATGTCGCATGCTTTCATCTGAGGGAGGACTACTGATGCGCGACAAGTACTACTTCGAAGACGTGGAGCCCAAATGGCAGGAGCAGTGGGAGAAGGAAGGTCTCTATCGCGTTGACGAGACCCCAGATAGGCCTAAGTTCTACCAGCTGGAGATGTTCCCGTATCCGTCGGGCCGCATTCATATGGGCCATGTGCGGAACTACTGCATAGGCGATGTGATGGCAAGATATCGTCGGATGAACGGCTGGAATGTGCTGCACCCCATGGGTTGGGATGCCTTTGGCCTCCCGGCTGAAAATGCGGCGATTCAGCACGGCGCCAACCCGGCAGTGTGGACGAGGGAGAACATCGCCCACATGAGAACGCAGATCAAGCGCATGGGCTACAGCTACGACTGGGCGCGCGAGGTTGCGACGTGCGACCCTGCGTACTACAAGTGGACACAGTGGCTTTTCATACAGCTGTTCAAGAACGGCCTGGCTTGTCGGAAGTCGCAGAAAGTGAACTGGTGCCCATCATGCGCCACTGTGCTCGCCAATGAGCAGGTGGTAGATGGGGCGTGTGAGCGATGCGACACTCCCGTCATTCGGCGTCAGTTGGAGCAATGGTTCTTCCGTATAACCGATTATGCCGAGCGTCTGCTGTACGATCTGGACACCATGCCGGGCTGGCCGGAGCATGTCAAGACCATGCAGCGCAACTGGATCGGCCGGAGCGAGGGTATGGATCTCGACTTCACAGTCGCCGGCACAGGCGAAAAGCTCACCGTGTTCACGACACGCCACGATACTGTATACGGCGTGACCTACCTGGTGATAGCCGCAGAGCATCCATTGGTGGAACACCTAATTGCAGGAAGACCCAACGAGGACGAGCTCAGGCGGTTTGTATCGGAGATCATATCCCAAGACGATATTGTGCGGACGGCAGAGGACGCCGAGAAGGTGGGAATGTTCACAGGCGGATATGCGATTAACCCCGCTTCAGGTGAGCAGGTGCCCATCTGGATCGCAAACTACGTGCTCATGGACTACGGCACAGGCGCGGTGATGGGCGTACCCGCCCACGACCAGCGCGACCTGGAATTCGCGAGGAAGTACGGCTTGCCGGTAAAGGCAGTCATAAGCCCGCCCGGCGGAAGCATCAACGGCGACACCATGGAGTCTGCCTATGTGGAAGACGGGGTGCAGATCAACTCGGGTCAGTTCGACGGCATGCCGTCCGGCGAGGCTAAGCCGGCCATGGCGCGCTATCTGGAGTCATTGGGCAAGGGCAGGCCTACAGTCCATTACAAACTGCGCGATTGGCTCATTTCCCGGCAGCGGTTCTGGGGCGCGCCCATTCCGATCATATACTGCGAGCATTGCGGACAGGTGCCCGTGCCCGATGCCGATCTGCCGGTGATGCTGCCGACCGGGGTGAAGTTCATGCCCACCGGCCAGTCGCCGCTGCTGGACTGTCCGGAGTTCGTTAATACTACGTGCCCTGTGTGCGGTGGACCGGGCCGCCGAGAGACGGATACCACGGATACGTTTGTCTGTTCGTCATGGTATTTCCTGAGGTATACGTCGCCCCAGTGCCACGATCATGCCTGGGATAGGGCGAAGGCAGACTACTGGATGCCGGTGGACCAATACATCGGAGGCGTCGAGCATGCCGTCATGCACCTGATGTACGCCAGGTTCTTCACCATGGTCATGAGCGATCTGGGCCTCATCGGTGTGGATGAGCCGTTCAAGAACCTGATAACCCAGGGTATGGTGCTTCTAGGCGGGCATAAGATGTCGAAATCCAAGGGCAACACCGTCGATCCCGACGATATCGTCGGCAAGTACGGAGCCGACACAGCACGCCTGTTTACACTGTTTGCGTCGCCAATCGAGAGAGATCTCGAATGGAGCGATGAGGGTGTAGAGGGATGCTGGCGGTTCCTGCAGCGAGTATGGAGACTGGTCTACCAGTGTGTCGAAGGCCCGGGATGCAATCAGTCAGCCGAAGGACCGGCCGCCCCTGCGGTCGGCACGATGTCGGCAACTAGCGATTGTGCCCGGCGTGTGCGCAGAGCCGCGCATGCTGCGCTTAAGAAAGTTACTGAGGATATCGGCGCTCGCAACAGTCTGAACACCGCGATCGCTGCGATAATGGAATACGTGAACGCTCTATACAGCCTGAAGGACGCTGTGGCCGGACAAGAGGGCGGGGATGCGGCGATGGCGGAGGCCATAGACTTCCTCATCGTGATGCTAGCCCCATTCGCTCCTCACATCTCAGAGGAGCTGTGGCACGCTGTTGGTCACGGCGAAAGCGTGCACACCCAACCCTGGCCCAAGTACGATCCAGAGGCGCTTGCAGTCGAGAGCGTGGAGATTGCTGTCCAAGTCAACGGCAAGGTGCGTGACAGGATATCAGTGCCTGTCGACGTGAGTGGGGATGCAGCTCTAGCTGCGGCGATGGCAAGCCCTCGGGTGTCGGCTGCAGTAGGGCAGGCGTCCGTCAAGAAGACCATACTGGTTCCGGGCAAGCTGCTGAATATCGTAGTCGAGACAGCGTAGCCTGGGCATCGCGGAATCACCCGTATGAATCACCCAAAGGCATGACGCGCCGGGCCCTTCGCCTGTGTTAGCATACAGGCAAGGCCCGGCGTTCCACCACAGTGCCGGCGCGTCAGGGAGGGCTGGCTATGCAAGCATTCGGCCTACGAAGGGCAGGTCCGATTCTTGCAGGTGTGCTGTTGATCGGCCTGGCGATTACTCTGGCCAGCCCGGCGCGCCGGCCTCGAGTGGTGGTTTTTGAGGGCTCTTCCGAAGCAAGCCCAATGCAGGGGCAGGGCACGTCCGATCTGCCGGAGCCGAGTGCGCCGGATCAATCGATGCCACGCGCCGAACCGGCTCCCATGCCTCAGCAGGCCGTCACTGTCCACGTGGCCGGAGCAGTGGCGAAACCCGGCGTATACTCTCTCAACCCTGGGTCGCGGGTTGCAGACGCGCTTGACGCGGCCGGTGGAGCGTCGAAGGGTGCCGACACTGATTGCATCAACCTTGCTCTGCCTGTCCGCGACGGGGAACAGGTGTATGTGCCGTTAAGGCAAGCGAGCGCCGGTGCCGGCAATGCCGGTGTGGTTTCGCCAGAAGGCGGTGGTCAGCCGCAGCCCCGCCAGTCTGCTGTAGCCAGCATTCCACCTAACCGTGCCGACATTACACGGTCGGCTCCGGATTCGTCTCCCTCAAGTGATTCGGCCGATGCGCGGGTTTCTTCGAACGCTTCCCACACAGGCTTGATCAACATCAACACTGCGTCTGTAGAGGAATTGCAGCGTCTGCCCGGAATTGGCCCGGTGCTGGCCCAGCGCATTATCGATTATCGATCTGCCAACGGCCCTTTCCCCGCTGTCGACGACCTCGTGGGCGTGTCGGGCATAGGCCAGGCCAAGCTAGGCAGAATTGCGCCCTTGGCAACGGCGAGATAGCCAATGGCCCTCTCGGGCACGGATTTCGCTCTGTCAGGCGGTGCGCGCTGGTCGCCCGTAGTTGTCCCTGCGTTCGCGAGCTCTCTGGCCGTGGGTCTACTCTGCGGATACTGGGGGATTCCCGCCGCTGTGTGGATCTGCGCATGGGTGGTCTGGGCCGCGGTCGCGCTTGTGAATAGTCTTGCGCTCAGGCTGTCGCCTGAGTACCGCGCCCGAATGATATTGGTCGCAGCGATGGTGGGCGCGGCCAGCATCGGGGCTTTGGGCATCGGCCGCATCGATTCGCTGGCGGGCGTGTCGGTGGCGAGATTCGCCGGGCGCGATGTCGTACTCATGGGCACCGTGATATCGAGTCGTGCAGGTGACCGCTCACCGGAGGCGGTGATTGCCGCGCGATCCGTTGACGATCACGGATCACTTCATCACACGGCGGGCAAAGTCAGAGTGTTTTTCACGCCCGGCGATGCCTCTGGCGGGTTGGCGGAGAGCCTGCGTTGCGGCGACATTATTGAAAGCCGGGTCCGGTTGGAACTGGCTTCCCGCCCGATGAACCCGGGCGAGCCCGACCTCAGGGCCGTCTTTCTTCAGCAGGGGATTCATGCACTGGCCAACATCGATTCCCGGTCGGCGCGTGTTGTAGGCAGGCGACGGCTCAACCCCGTCGAATGCATCGCGCTGTGGGTGCGACAGGCGATCATCGTCGCTGCCCGTGCCACACTTGCTCCGGGGCCATGCGAAACCTTTTTGGCGATGGCGTTAGGCGATTCGCGCGAACTTGACTATGGCACGCTGGAAAGCTTCAGGAGGGCAGGAGTATCGCATCTTCTGGCGGCGTCTGGGCTGCATGTGAGTTTAGTCGTCGGCATCGCGATTCAGGCCGCTGCCGCGGCAGGCATGTCGTCGCGTCACTCGCCTCTGTTGGGATTCTCAATCGCAGGCGTGTACGCCGTAGTGGCGGGATTGCGGCCATCGATAGTACGCGCGTGGCTGATGTTCGGCCTGTCAGCTGCATCGCGTGCCTGCGGTCGTCGCGTGAGCGCTCTGCACGTAGTGTGCCTGTCGGCCACAGCCCAGCTCATATTGAACCCGCTGCTTCTGTGGAATGCAGGATTCCAAATGTCGTACCTGGCGATTGTCGCCCTATTCTACCTTGCTCCATGCTTCGCCCGGATTGTGCCCGACCGATGGCCGGCCCCAGCGGCGTCCTCTCTTCGGACGTTGCTTGCCTCGACGGCAGTCGGCACTACCCTGTTGCCGATCGTAGCCAACATGACGCTTGAGATCAGCCTGATCGGGCCCATAACCAACCTGGTTGCTGTGCCTTTGGGCCTCGTGGCCATGACGGCTGGCCTGGGCGGGTGCGTAACCTGGCATGTCTGGCCATGGCTTGGGTCTGTTATGAACGCCGGGGCCGAGGCGGTACTCACTGTGCTGGCCTCGTTCGTCCGCGCCATGGCGTCCATGCCGTTCTCATCAGTGCCCATCAGGAAGCTCTCTGAATGGGAGATAGCAGCCTACTATGCCTTGCTGGCCTGTACTTGCGCGATTGGATCCGACGTTTTCAGGCTGCACCGATTCCGACGGGCTGTGGGTCGAATCGCGAAGCGCCCCGCCGCAGTCATGTGCAGTGCGGCGATAGTGCTTCTCCTCGCTTTCAGGCCAGCGCCGTTCGAAGTGGTCGTAATGTCAGTCGGGCAGGGCGACGCGGTTTTCATATCTGCTCCAGAAGGCGTCAATATCCTAGTCGATGCAGGCGCCGCTTGGGCCGGCGACAAGTATGTTGTGCCATATCTGGAGCGGCGAGGAGTCAGGCGCCTCGATCTTCTGGTCATTACTCACGAGCACGCCGATCATGCCGGCGGAGCCGCAGCAGTTGCGCGATCAGTCAGAACGGAATGTGTCGCTGTGCCCGGCTGCTCTTCGGGCCAGGCGTGGGAGGCGATTCTGGGTGGGCTCGAGACGGCCTGCGGCGGAAGATCGCCCCGCATGGTCGGCCTGAGCCAGGGCCACGTGATACGAGCAGGCGGCGTCACGCTGGAAGTGCTGAACCCTCCTGCGAAGTCAGGTGTCGCAGTGGGCGGCCACATGGCCGACGCGAACGACGATTCTGTGGTGCTGCGCCTGGTTTACCGGGACTTCTCGATGTTGTTGTGCGCAGATGCCGGGGAGCGGTTTGAACGCCGCATTCTCGACGGACCGCTGCAAGCAACCTCCCTGGCCTCGCAGGTTATCAAGATAGGTCATCATGGCTCTTCCGGCGCCTCGTCATCCCGGTTCCTTGAGACTGTGAGCTCTAGCTTGGCAATCGTGTCGGTTGGCCGTAATGGATACGGGCACCCCAGCCCCGCTGCTGTCCACCGCATACTCGATGCCGGTGCCGAGATCAGGCAGACTGATACATGCGGCGCCGTCTCCGTCAGCATCACTTCGCGCGGGGCAGCGCAGGCCATGCGCCGGTGGGCGGGCTATGTCGCGCGTGACATGCGGGGCGTGTGGGCAAGGGCTCCTATGTTCAGGAGACTGCAGATATGAGGGGTCTGGATTATCCTCCGTACCGTGACTCTTCCAAAATCGCAGGAACGCAACGACAAACCACGACCATGAGGTTTGCCGGAAGGAGTGAGCGGGTATCCGTCGAATACGAGTGGTGCGATGCTATTCAGAAAGGGGGGTGTTCCCGCCTGCTTTGCGCAGGCCGGGAAAGCGACTTGAAACGTTTTGCCGCAATACTGCTGATTGCCGCGTTCATCGTCACCACTCTGGCTATCGGTCCAACGCTCGCGCAGCAGAAGACGACTATCACCTTCTGGCACGCCATGGGTGCGCAGCTTGGCAAGACCATTGACATGCTGGTTGAGCAGTTCAACAATGAGAACCCGGACGTGTTTGTAAAGGCTGAGTATCAGGGCAACTACGGGGCACTGAGCCAAAAACTAGTAGGATCCTTAGTGGCCCGCAAACCTCCGACCGTAGCCCAGGTATACGGTAACTGGGCGGCAGAGTACATAACCTCGAAGGAGCTAGTCCCCGTAGAGAAGTTCATCAAGGGGCCCAACGGTCTTTCCACTCTTGAGATCGACGATATCTGGGAAGGTCTCAGGGCGGGATGCGTCTTCGACGGTGTATGGTATACCATGCCGTTCAACAAGAGTGTCTATGTGTTGGTCTACAACGAAACGGCTTTGAAGGAAGCCGGAATAGCCAAGCCGCCTGCAACCTGGCAGGAGCTGTTGACAGCCGCTAGAGCGCTCACGGTCAAGGAGGGCGACAAGATAGTTCGCTACGGGTTCGGCCTCCGTCCTAACGTCGACTACTTCGCTTGCTTCTTCTTCACTGCTGGCGGAACATGGCTGGATGCCGGCGGCAAGGTGAATGTGAACTCGCCCGAAGGGACCAAGGCTCTTCAGTACATGGCGGATCTCCTTAGCAAGTACAAGGTCTCGTACTACGTGCCTGGCTACCTCGATGCTGACTTCGGGGCGGGCAAGGTAGCGATGTACCTCACTACCTCTCCTGGCCTGAGCTATACTGACCAGTCCGTGGCCGGCAAGTTCGAATGGAGCGCCTCTCCTCTGCCGTACATGGAACCCAAGTTCAAGGCGACACCTGTTGCCGGCACTGACCTCGCCATCTTCGCAAAAGCCACCGAGAAGGAGCAACAGGCTGCATGGAAGTTCGTCAAGTGGCTGGTGGAGCCGAGGCAGACTGCCAAATGGGCAATCGGCACCAGCTACATACCTGTCCGCAAGTCCGCCATGCACCTGGAGATCATGAAGCAGTGGTTTGCGCAGCATCCTCGCGAGGAGCAGAGCCTGCAGCAGCTGCGCTACATCAAGTATGACCCGAACATCTCTGCCTGGACCAACATAAGGGGCGACATCTCGGAGGCCGTGGAGAAGGTCTTCCTCGGCAAGGCCACGGCCAAAGAGGCCCTTGACGCCGCAGTGGTCAAGGCCAACGCCAGGCTGAAGTAGCCTGACGTCGGGCTAGCGTGGATCCTGCATGATCAAGAATGCCCGGGGACGTCGAGCTTCAACTCCCCGGGCTTCAGCTCTGTGGAGGAGACGTCCAATGCGCAAACCATTCCGCGTCGCCCGTACACGCTTTCTGCCGTTGCTCTTCGCCGTCCTGGCCGCCACAATCGCCGTCGCGCTGGCGCTTTCGGTCCCGCAGGCGGCCTCGGCGGAGGCACTTGCCGGCAACTACAATTACTATTTCGGGAACCTCCATTCCCATACTTCTTATTCGGACGGAGTGCTCACGCCATCCGATGCGTTTCGGCACGCCCGCGAGGCCGCCAGGATGGATTTCCACGCCGTAACCGATCACGGGTACTACATGCAGGAGGCCACCAACCTGCATCACTGGTTCCTTGCTCACGAAGAGGCCGACGAGTTCTACGAACCCGGCAGGTTTGTTACGCTTGTGGGATATGAGTGGACATTCACTGACGGTCACATGAATGGGTTTGCTACGCCCCGGGCCGCTTCCCGCGACACGCAGCGTGACCTGACCGCGTTCCTCGAGTTTCTTGCCGAGTATGACGGCATTGGCGTGTTCAACCATCCGAGTTACGACATTCAGCCGAACTGGAACGACTTCGAGTATCGTGGACTGGGCGACAAACAGGTTTCTCTGATCGAGGTGGGCTCGGGCCCGTACAGGCATAACGTCAGGAATGAGCGTGCCTACATACGAGCGCTGGATAGAGGATGGCACGTGGGCGCCGTCAGCAGCCAGGATAACCACAGGCCCGATTGGGGAACGGCTGCCCCCACTCGAACAGGGCTTATCGCGTCCGAACTCACGCGCGAGTCAGTGCTTTCCGCCATGCGCGACATGCGAACATACGCCACTGAGGATTCCAACGTCCGGATGTTCTTCGCGTCCGGCAACAGTATTATGGGCGATGAGATCGTGCTCGCTCCGGATGTTGTCATGTCAGGTAAATCCGTCGAGTTTCGTGTCTACGTGGCAGACCCCGATGACACTGATTATCTGGAGCTAGTGCAGATCGTGTCGAACGGCGGTGAAGTGGTGTGGGAAAGTAGGCCGGGACGGCTTGAGCCGCGCGGGGCGGGTCAAGGAGGCCAGGCGGGTGGGGTAGGTGTGGCAGTCACGGCATATGACACTGTCGTGTCCCTGACGCCCAGATCATCCTACAACTGGTACTATGTTCGCGCCGTGCAAAGCGACGGCGATGTCATAGTCACCAGTCCCATCTGGGTCACTACCGGCTCCGGCGTAGCCGTTTGCGACTTTGCCTGCGTGGACACGGTAGTTCGTGCTGGAGTATCCGCCCGGATCCGAGCCGAGATCGTCAACAGGAATGAGCAGGCTATACGAGCAGTTACTGCCGTGCTCTACGAGACGGCGCCGTCGGGCAGACGCGCTGTGTCGTCGCGGCGCGTCGACCTAGCAGGATGGGCCGGAACGGACATATGGTTCGACTGGATTCCTGGAGCGCCTGGCGAGACCGGGCTAGAGCTGGAACTGATCATCCCCGGGCACGAGGCGCCTCTTGTCTTCCCGGGCGCGCCGGCCTTGGTCCGCAGGGCCGACATCACGCGCGTGGTGATCGATGAGGGCCACAACAACAGGTATACCGGCTATATGGACGGTTTTGTGACGTTACTTGCGGCGTCCGACTACAGCCCGCGAATAGGGGAAGAGCCAATAGGCCCGGACATGCTTGCCGAGACCGATATTTTGGTGGTCAATGTGCCGGAGATCGGATTTGCGCTCACTCCTACCTCTTTCGAGCAGGACGAGCTGGAGGCGATTGCCGCCTTCGTAGAACAAGGGGGATTCCTGCTCCTTGCGGGCTGGTCCCCGAGCCCGGACGGAACGCGCACTTGCGAGCAACTCAATGTCTTGCTTCAGCTCATGCATGCCGGCATGGGATTTGCCGATGACGAATTGCAGGCGGATGGGTCATCCTCCGTTTGCGCTTACTGGGGGTCAAGCGAGGCTACCGGTGGTCCAATCTACGCATCTGAGGCGTGTTCAGTCTCGATCGAGGGTAGCGGCGCAACGGTAGCGGTGTTCGCGCGGGCTGCGGACGGCCGTGTCTTTGCCGCCGGGCAGTCTGTCGGGAGCGGGCGCGTGGTGTGCCTGGGCGCGCCGGTGTACTCATCGCTGGATCTCAAGAGGGAGTTCAGTAAGAACTCCGATTTCACGCTGGCTCTCATGGTGTGGCTGGTCAAAGGGGAGTGAACAGCAAATTGAAACCTTCGCGTAGCAGGAAATACGCCCGCGACACAGCGGCGGCCTATCTGTACCTGGCGCCGGCTCTGATAGTACTAATAGTGTTTCACTTCTTCCCGGCGTTCTACGCCCTGTACCTCAGCCTGTTCGACACGAACCTGTTCGGAAGGTGGAACTGGGTCGGGCTGGGCAACTATGCCGAACTCCTCCATGATCAGGATTTCCTTCGTTCGCTGGCCAACACGGGCAAGTATGTGCTTGGCACAGTTCCGGTGGGCATCGCCCTTGCGCTTGCCATTGCGGGGTTGCTCAATCAGCGAATACGCGGACTGGCAGCATACCGAACGGCCTTCTTCCTGCCGTACGTCACGCCGGTGGTGGCGATTTCGATCGTATGGACATGGATATACAAGGAAGACTCTGCTGGGATGCTCAATGCGGTTCTGTCCTGGTTCGGAATCAGCCCACAGGCATGGCTGCTAGACCCCAAATGGGCCATGTTCGCTCTTTGCCTGATGAGCATATGGAGGCACCTGGGCTACAACGTCGTGATCTTTCTGGCGGGGTTGCAGAACATACCGGCCGAGTACTACGAGGCAGCTGAGATAGACGGCGCAAGCGGATGGGCGATGTTTTCTAAGATCACCTGGCCGCTGCTCTCACCGACTACGTATTTCATCACGATAATCTCCATAATCGGCTCATTTCAGGTGTTCACGCAGGTATACGTGCTGTGGCCATCGGCGCTTGGCGGTCCTCTCGGCACTACCCGGGTGGTCGTCAAGTACCTGTATGACATGGCGTGGGGATCATACCAGTTCGGGTATGCGTCCGCCATCGGCTACATGCTGTTCGCCATAATCTTCGTGCTTACGCTGGTTCAGCGCAATGTAGCTGGTCGCTACGTGCACTATCAGTAGGCCGGCGGGCGGCCTAGGGGGAGTAGAAGATGTCCAAAACACGCAAGACTGCTCACATGACCTTGGTGTACGTCCTCCTCACGGTGGGCGCTGTGATGATGCTGATGCCATTCTACTACATGCTCAGCACATCGGTAAAAGCCCCCGAGGAGCTCTATGTGAATAGACTGGTCTGGTTCCCCAGCAAGATAGTATGGAAGAACTATGCCGACGCATGGAATGAAGAACCGTACTTCCCGCGCTACTTCTTCAACTCGGCATTCATCGCCACAGTCACTACGGCACTGCAGCTTCTGACGTCGGCGCTAGCAGCATATGCCTTCTCCAATATCGATTTCTGGGGCAAGGAAACGGTCTTCATGATTCTGCTGGGCACCATGATGATACCTAGTCAGGTTACACTGGTGCCTAACTACGCCATCATTGCCAGACTAGGCTGGATCGACACGTACAAGGCCCTGATAGTGCCCTTCACGGCCAGCGTATTCGGGATATTCATGATGAGGCAGTTTTTCCAAACTATCCCTATGGAGATGTGGGATGCGGCCCAGATAGACGGATGCTCAAGGTTCAGGTACTTGTGGGCTGTCATGGTCCCCTTGGCCAGGCCGATCTTCGTGACTAGCGGTCTGTTCACGTTCATCGGCGGCTGGAACAGCTTCCTGTGGCCGCTAATCGTCACCAACTCGGACCATCTGCGCACGATCCAGGTGGGGCTCTCACGGTTCAATCAGGAGTTCGGCACCCGGCCTGATCTGCTCATGGCCGCATCTACTCTGGCCATAGCTCCGCTTGTGGCGCTGTTCTTCGTAGCCCAGAATCAGTTCATCCAGGGTATCGCCCGAACGGGCTTGAAGAGCTGACAGAGGAGGATTGGATTGAGGCCGGACGTAGCTGCGACCATGAAGAAAGGAACGACAGCCCCGATCTACATCATGTACGGCGAGGATGCGTACTCCCGCGGGCGCAACGTCGATGAACTTGTGGAGCGACTCACGTCCGCTCGGGGTGGGGCCGACCTGAACGCATTCGATGCCGCCGAATCCTCTGTGGACGACATTGCGTCGGCGGTGATGACCGCGCCCATGTTTGCGTCTGCGCGTGTAGTGATAGTCCGTCGGTTCGAGGAGATGTCCACAGACGACCAAGCCCGTCTCATTCGGACACTGGCTCCGGGAAAGCGCCCGGCGGACCTTAGGGTGCCGGATGAGACCCAAGTGATCATCGTGTCCTCATCCAAGACCGTACCACGCAAGGAAGTCAACGCAGCCGGGCCCCATGTGGCCGCGTTCGAGTTCAAACCGGCCTATGCCCGCGACGCCAGGGCTTTTGTGTTCGAGCGAGCCAAGGAGCTGGAAGTCAGAATCGACCCGGACGCCGCGTCGCTCCTTTTGGAGCTGGCCGGATTGGACTACGTCGCGATATCTCAGGAGCTGGAGAAGGTCGTCACCTACCTAGGGCCGAGCGGTCGGAGGATAGCTGTCGATGACATCAGGGCAGCCGTGGGTAGGAGTTCATCTCAAACAGTCTTCGATTTCTGTGATGCAGTGATAGACGGCAATAGCACCAAGGCTCTGAGCGCCCTGGCCGACCTGATCCGCAGCGAGCGCCAGGTACTTGCGATTCTTGGCACACTGGCCACCAAGCTCAGGCGGGTCATGGAGGCCCGGGTTATGCTTGACGGCGGCAGCACACAGGACGAGGCTGCAACTGCACTGGTCGGCGGCAACCCCAAGGTGAAGTGGAAGGAAGCCCGCACAGCCGCACAGGCCTCTCGTCTTTCTCAGATGCAGATAGCAGCCATGCTCTCGCGGATCGCCCGGGCCGACCTCGACATCAAGACCGGCCTGATGTCGGAGAGCCTGGCCATCGAGGTGCTCATCTCAGACCTGTGTGTACGGCAAAAACTCCAGTAACGCTGGTTACCGGAGCTATGCGAAACACTACTATTATGCTATGCGCGATTTCAGCTTGACCCTTCGCTTCGGCCCGGGCTAATCAACCTGTGCTGCCTTATTCGCCCTGCGTGCGAGCCGCGACTTGCGCCTCGCGGCCTGGTTCTTGTGAATCACGCCCTTCTTCGCTGCGCGATCCACCGTGCTGAAAGCGCGATTGAGTTCGTCTACAGAGCCTTGGGGACCCGCCTGGCCGAGAGCCTCATTGAACCTGCGGATGGCAGTCCTGACGGAGGATTTGATGGCAGTATTCCTTGCCGTCCGTATCTTTATGGTCTTGACACGCTTCTTTGCCGACTTGATGTTTGGCACCTTGCGTCACCTCCTCCGCCGCTAGATTGCACGACTATGATTCTACCATGCACGAAGTGCCATTGCAAGCGTGACCAACGCGCGATCAATGCCGCTAGCGAGGTGTTGCGCGCTCGCCGGTTGGGCAAGACTACTCCTGATAGTGTGCCGACAACGCGCCGGCACGCCATTGCAGGGAGGGGTTGCTCTTGGATTTTGACCGCGCTTTCGGCTCGAAATGGCGCCCGTGCTCAAGGCTAGAGCACATGTCTCGAGAAGAGTCATCGCCGGGAGGTGGCTCGTTGCGAACCGACTTGGCTGTCGAGGCACATGAAGTTCTCAGGCAGGGCATGGGGCCTGAGATCCCAGGAGTAAGCACCAGAACAGATGAGACTGACTTCGGCTCCATAACCCGGGTGGCTATCACTACTCCCCAGGCGGCGAGGGCCCTCGGAAAAGCAATGGGCAACTACATAACCATTGATGCTCCAGATCTGCCCCTGCGTGATCGCGAACTCGAAAGCGAGGTCTCGCAGGCGCTCGCACGTGAACTGGTCGGCCTCATACGGACCAGTCTGAACAACGTGGACTTCTGGGCGGTGCCGGATTTTACCACCCTCATCTGCGGGTTGGGAAACTGGAACGCCACGCCTGATGCCATCGGCCCGCTTGTAGCCGGCAAGGTCATGGTCACCCGCCATGTGTATTCCATGACCCC
>DAOTAC010000013.1:0-15930 GCA_035382325.1 Bacillota bacterium
CGATGACGGCGCCGGTCGTGCGGCAGATTGTAAAGGACTTCGAGGCAGCTAACCCCGACATCAAGGTGAACTTTCAGGCTATCCCGTGGGGAGAAGATCCGCATACCAAGTTTCAGGCAGCAGTGGTCGGGGGCACTATCGCCGACGTGTTCACTGTGGGCGATCCGTTCGAGCATGTGCTGGCCGAAGCCGGGGCTCTGGAGCCGTTGGACAAGTATCTGACCGCAGACATGAAGGCAGACTTCTACCCGCAGTATCTCGACAGGTGCACTGCCAATGGTCAGCTGGTGGCGCTGCCGTGGTTCGGCGATGTCCGCCCCATGCTATACCGCAAGGATCTTTTCCAGGCCGCAGGCGTGCCCGAGCCTGCCGGTTCGTGGACATGGGATGAGTTTGCAGCATACGCCAGGAAGCTCACTCGCGACCTGAACGGGGACGGTATCATAGACCAATATGGCTTCGGCACGTCCGGCAGGTACGTATCACAGTTCCAACCATTCCTGCGCCAGAACGGAGTGGACTTCGTAGACGAGGCCAAGAACATCGCGACGGCCAACGATCCTGCGGCAGTTGAAGCAGTCCAGTTCTACGTGGACCTGATCCGCAAGCATAAGGTGACTCCTCCCGGGATTACCACCATCGCGCTGCAGGACATTCAGAAGATGTTCGCCGAGGGCAAGGTGGCCATGTTCTTCGACGCATCCGACACTGCGACAAGGCTGTCCAAAGAGCCGTCGCTCGCCGGCAAGCTGGGCGTGGCCCTACTGCCTCATAAAAAGGCGCATGGCGCGTTCGGCGGCGCTGACGTCGTGGTTATGTCGAAGCAGTCCAAGAACAAGGAAGCAGCCTGGAGGTTCATCTCCTACTTCCTGTCCCGTGAAGGAATGCTTACTTACTGCAAAGGTGTGGGCTTCTCGCCGGTGAGGAAGTCTGCTGCATCCGACCCGTTCTTCACTGACGATGTTATCAAGAAGACCTACGCCAAGCAGATGGAAGTGGGCGGGTTCTTCTACTTCAAGCATCCCAGGGCATCGGAGATGACTCCTCTTATCCGTGCTGAAGTGCAGGCGGCCATGGAAGGGACGAAGACGGTCCCGCAGGCGATGAATGATCTTCAGAAGCAACTCGAAGGCGTGCTTAGGGGCAGATAGTCATGGGCTTATAGCAACAACGGGGAGTAACCCCCGCGAGCTCGGTTCCCAGCAGCTTGACTATGGTACGGGGCTGGCGGGGGTCTCCATCTACTCTTTGCCGAACGGGGGGATAGGCCGTGAAACAACGGCCCGCTTGGCGCCGAATGGGCAAGACCTTGGAGTCCTACACCATGCTTGCCCCGGCCTATATGATATTTCTCGTCTTCATATTCATCCCTGTCGCGTGGGCCTTCTATCTCAGCCTATTCGATTACAGCATCATGTCGCTCAGGGCTCCGCGATTCGCAGGTATGAACAATTTCAGGAGACTTGTGAGTGATCGCCTGTTTTGGATTTCCCTGAAGAACACAGCCCGGTACGCACTGGGGACTGTTCCGTGGCGCATGATTCTGGGACTGATGCTGGCTCTGGTCCTGGATCAAACGAAGTTGGTCGGGAGGAAGCTGCTTAGGACCGTATACTTTCTTCCTGTTGTCACGTCAATGGTGGCTGCTGCCATAGTCTGGTCCCTGGTTTTCAGCGCGAGCAACAGCGGCCTAGCAAACCAGTTGCTCGCGGTGTTCGGCATGGCGCCTAGAGGATGGCTGGCTGATTCACGTCTGGCGATGTTCTCCGTATGTGTGTTAAGTGTGTGGAAGGATTTGGGTTATGTGATGACCATATTCACTGCGGGTCTGCAGGGCGTGCCGTTGGAGCTGTATGAAGCAGGGGCAATCGATGGCGCCTCCACCTGGCAGAGGATTAGGTTCATAACGATTCCGCTCCTGAGGCCCACTACGTTTTTCATACTCGTCACGGAGATTCTTGGCTCGTTCCAGGTGTTCACGCAGACATATGTCATGACCCAGGGAGGGCCAGGATACGTCACTACAACCTTGATAAACCTTCTACATACCAAAGGGTTTGTTCAATATGACATGGGATACGCAAGCGCCCTAGCTGTGGCGATGTTCATCGGCTTGCTCATCATGAGTTGGGTTCTCCGGAAGGTGTTCCGAGCAGAGGAAATCGTGTATTAGTCGCTGACTGGGGGTAGGTGGCATGACAGTGATGCCTGATGCGACTGTCGGGCAGAAGAGCAAGAGGAAGACAGAGGTTTCGTGCGGCCGGATTACCGCAGGGGTCGTGCAATACGCTGCGCTCATCATCGGAGCGTTTGTAATGCTGGCACCGGTGTTGTGGATGATATCCACATCCCTCACGGCCGATTCGGTAATTGTCTCCTACAAGCTCATACCAACCCGCGTCACGTTAGAAAACTACGTACGGGCCTGGACGTTTCCCAGTAACTTCGACGAATCGGTGACTCTGGGGACGTTCTTCCTGAACAGCGTACTTGTGAGTGCGCTGATCACAGGCCCCGCGCTAATCATAGACTCACTGGCGGGATACGTCCTAGCACGGCGCAAAGTGCCCGGAAGCAATCTTCTCTTCTACATGGCTTTGGCTACTATGATGATTCCGTTCTATGTAATCGCTGTCCCGCTGTTTCTTACCGTAAGGAAGCTACGCTGGCTGGATACTTATCAGGGCATGGTTGTGCCCTTCCTCGCATCTGGCTTCGGGATTTTCATGTTCAAACAGTTCTTTCAGACCGTCCCACAAGATCTTGAAGACGCAGCGCTGGTTGACGGCTGTTCGGCGTGGCGTACCTACTGGTCGATCATGCTTCCGCTTGCGAAACCGGTGGTTGGGACAATGGCCATATTCAAGGTAATGTGGTCCTGGAACCAGTTCTTCTGGCCACTGCTGATTATCAACAACATCCGCCTCAAGACTTTGCCGCTGGCTCTTACGATGTTCAGAGGGCTCAACGTGACCCAGTGGGGTACGCTGTGCGCAGGGATGACCGTAGCTACCATTCCTGTAGTTGTCGTGTACCTGTCTATGCAGGACATGTTCCAGAAGGGCATCACTATGGGGGCTGTGAAGGGATGATGAGAGAGGCTGCGAATGGGCCGATAGGCCGGCTACTAGGCGAGTTTACTCCGAACGAACGGTCCGTAGATCGGGTTCTGGCCGGGCTCAGCCTGCGCCGGAAGATCGGCCAAATGATGGTGGTGGGTTTTCCGGAGCGCTTCGATGGCTTCGAAGGCAGGCTTCCGGACGGGATACTTTCATTGCTTGCCGACCCGGGGGTCGGCGGTGTGGGGCTGTTCGCCCGAAACGCGAAAGATCCAGCGGAAATGCTGGCGCTCACGAGCAGTCTGCAAGAAGCGGCGATGGCGGCCGGAGCGCCGGTTCCGCTATTTATCATGGCCGACCAGGAAGGCGGCATAGTCATGCAGGTCACTGCGGGGGCAACGGTTTTCCCCGGCAACATGGCCCTTGCCGCCACAGGCGAGCCGGCGATTGCATACGAGGCGACTCGTATCATCGGCCTTGAGGCGCTGGCCATGGGGCTCAACGCCGTGACTGCGCCGGACGTGGACGTGAACGCCGATGCCGACAACCCCATAATCGGCGTGCGTGCCTACAGCGACGACCCCGCGTTGGTTGGAGCGTTAGGGGAGCAGGCCGTGCGCGGGTTCGGGTCGGTGGGCTTGTTCTGCACGGCAAAGCACTTTCCCGGACATGGCAGGACGGCAGTCGATTCGCATCTGGGGATGCCGCGGCTTGACGGCAGCGCGAAGGATCTGGAGTCGGTGGACCTGCCGCCGTTTGCAGCGGCTATCGCGGGCGGGGCGACCGGGATAATGACTGCGCACATCCAGAGTGAGGCGTTGGATCCGTCCGGGGCATGCGCTACCTTGTCCCGTCCCATACTCACGGGGCTTCTCCGTGAACGGCTGCGATTTGACGGAGTAATCGTGACGGACTGCCTGGAGATGGGAGCCATACAGCAGGGTGTAGGGACGGCGCGGGCGGCGGTGGAGGCGGTGGTTGCCGGGGCGGACATGGTTTTGATTGCTCATACCATTGCCCTGCAGAGGCAGGCCGCGGACATGCTGGAACAGGCAGTGCGGTCAGGTGAGATCTCCGAGGAACGCATTGACCTGTCCTGCAGACGGACAATCCGCACGAAGCTGGCGCTCGAGGCGGCATGCCGCAGGATGTGGGACGCGGACGGCAGGCCCCCGCTGGAGATCGTCGGATGTGCGGAGCACCTCCTTGCCGAGCAGAGGATTGCCCGCCAGTCGGTGACACTGATCCGCAATGAAGACGGAGTTTTGCCGCTCGCCGCGAACGAAGTGCGGCGGATCGCAGTCGTGTACCCCGCCACTATGCCGAGGCTGCGGGCTGAGGATATTGACGATGACCAGACAGTGCTGGGCAGGGAGATTGCGGCGAGAGGGATTGAAGTTGTTGAGATCGGCGTGGGGCTGACCCCAACAACCGGCGAGGTTGCTGCGGTGTGCGATGCGGTGGTCGGCGCGCAGGTGGATGCCGTGATAGTGGCGACATCGTGCAAGACGACCGAACAGGAGAAGGCTCAGGGCGCTCTGGTGCAGGCGCTGCTTGAGGCGGTGCGGGGGGCGGATGCCAGGTTGACGGAGACCCCCGAAACTGCTGGGTCCGCCGAGTTCGGCGGACGCGAAACACCTGTGATAGCGTGCGCGATTCGCAATCCTTATGACATCCGGTCTTATCCGGATGTGCGGACCTACCTGGCAACCTACGGATATCGGCCATGCTCGATCAGGGCGGCTGTAGAGGCTGTATTCGGCGAGATAGTCCCGCGAGGAAGGCTGCCTGTGGAGATTCCCGGGCTATATCCGCGCGGGCATGGGTTGGCCGGTTTCGCGAGCGACTATAGCTAACCAGACCCAAAGTGAGACGAACTCGTCTCGATGGCGACGTGCGGTTTGGGTTGCAGACGAGGCAGAGCCTGCAGTAGGAAAAGCGTAGCGGCGATCTCCAGGACGGATGGTAGACCGCGGTGTCCTCTTTTGTTGCCATGGATCTCCAGTTCTGAGGCCAATGGGACGCCGAACAAGCAGCAGCGTACGGCGCGCATGCATCGGCTGCTATCCAGCGTAACGGGCCCGCTTCCGCAACGGTTGCCTGTAGGATAGATCGGATCACACAAAACAGAAAGTGAATAGGAGGTTCGGAAATCATGCCGAGAAGCGCACGATTGGTTTGTTGTTGCCTGATTGCGTGTATGGCGTTTGCCCTGTACGTGTCCCACCCGGCGATGGCCGATGTTGCTCAGCAGAAGAGGCTGGCGGTATGGATGTGGGGAAGCACTGTGAGGTCGCAGGGCGCCGAGGCTATCGCAAAGAAGTTGGCTGATGAGAGAGTAACCGACGTGATTCTGCTGGTGCGCGGTACGTCGGGCAAGGCCGAGTATGCAAGCGCAATTGCTCCTCCCGCCGAGGCAGGGAAGGACGCACTGGGCGACATCATCGCGGCGTGTCGACCTCTGGGGATCCGAGTGCATGCATGGTTCGTGTTCAACCAGGATAAGGCCTACACCGACGCTCACCCTGAAGACAGGATATGGCACCACGGGAAGGCCAACACCGAGTTCAAGCCTTACGAAATCGACGATGGCAAGGTGTGCCCGGCGTCGGCTGCCCACCTCGAGTACACGAATTCCTTGATCCGAGAGGTCATGGAGAAGTATTCCGTGGACGGAATTCACCTGGACTATATCCGCTACGGGCACATGGTCTACTGCTTCTGCCCTGCCCACATCGAGAAGGCCACCAAGCTCGGGATCAACGTGGACAAGGTGCGCGAGGCCATGTTCCAGACCCTCTATGCCAGCCCGGCTAACCCCAACCATCTCTTCGAGGCCTACGCAGCCGGCGAGCCGGACGTCGTGGCCTGGGTCAACATGCGCCAGGCGGAGGTACGCGAAGCGGCCGCGAGCATGCGCGCTGCCGCCAAGTCGATCAACCCCAACGTCGTCTTCTCTGCAAGCCTGATGCCGGAGGGCGCGATTGACGAGTCGAAGCCTTTCGCCATGTGCCACTACGGACAGAGTTACGATGATGCGGGGAAACTGTATGACTTCGTGTGCCCCATGGCGTACCACATCGACTACTCCAAACCGGCGGAGTGGGTCGGGGATATCACGCGCGGCACGGTTCAGGCGGTGGGCGACGTGCCAATATACATCGGGTTGCAGGCATACCCCGATAAGTGCACCTATGACGAGCTCAAGGCCGCCGCTCTGGCCGGCCTAGATGCTGGCGCTGCTGGCGTAGCCTTGTTCAGGTTCGGGACGATGACCGGACCGCGGTGGGCAGCGATCAAGGATGTCATGGAGGGCACCAAATAGGAAGACGGCTGTAGGCAGGCACGGAGGAAATATCGGGATTTCGGTGAACAACAGGTAGTTGGGTGGACGGCTGGAGCCGTGGGATGACTGGAGGACGGCGGAATGGATCTTGTCATAGGCGTAGACGGCGGCGGCACCAAGACCGCGTGCGCTGTAGCGGATATGGAAGGGAATCTCCTGGGCCTGGGGTTAGCCGGGCCATCCAACTACCTGAGGCTAGCCGGCGGCGCTCGCGAGGCCGCGCAGGCGGTGCGCGATGGGGCGGAAGCGGCCATGCGCGATGCAGGCCTTTACATGTCGGCGTCTAGCTGCAGAATACGCGTGGCGCAGCTGGCGGTGGGCGGGGTCGGCATTGATGGGGTGAATGTCGCCATGAGTGAAGCCGCCCGCGCCGTGCTGGACGCGGAAAATGTCTGTGTTGAGAATGATGCCGCCGCCGGGCTGGCGGCGGCTGTGGGTGAGCTTTACGGTGTGGTGGTCGTGAGCGGCACAGGCAGCATTGCCATGGCGGTGGACCGGGCCGGTAGGCGCGCTCGGTCGGGCGGATGGGGGTACCGCGTGGGCGATGAGGGAAGCGGGCAGGACATAGGCCGCCTAGGCTTGGCCGCTGCCACCCGAGCCTATGATGGACGGGGCCCGGCAACCAGCCTCGTGGAGCGGGCGCTGGCCCGCCACGGAATTGACACTCTCGACGGCCTAAGGGGCGTGCTATACAGGCAGCCTGTGAACAACAGGGATATTGCCGACTTCTGCCTTGATGTGGTGGCGGCTGCGCAGGAGGGCGATGCAGTTGCACTGGGAATTCTGGAGCACGCTGGGCGTGAGCTGGCGCTAGCGGTGTGCGCGGCCGCGAGGGCATTGGGCATGGACGCCGGCGAGTTCCCGGTGGCGCCGTGCGGGAGTGTGTTCAAGGCAGGCGATGTGATTCTAGACCCGTTCAAGGGCGAACTCGCGAGACTCGTGCCCGGGGCGCGGGTAGTGCACGCGCCATATCCCCCGGTGGTGGGCGCGGTTATCCTGGCACTGCTACGGGCGGGCGTGGCTTGCGACGAAGCTATCCGGCGTCGACTTGCCCAATCATGGAAGGAAGTCGAAAAGCGGCATGAATGAATTCCTACGCGCGGCAAGCGGTATGCGGGACGATATTGAGCGGTTTTTTGAGCAACTTCACGCCATGCCCGAAGGCCCATTTGCCGAAACCAAGACGGCCGGCTTTATTGCGGAGCGCTTGGCAGATGTGGGATACCGGGTCCGCGCCGGTCTGGCCGGAACGGGGGTCGTGGCGGACCTCGAGCGCGTGGGCGAGGCCAGCTTGGACCAGGTGGTTTGTCCCATCATCCCTACGTCTGCAGACCCTGCGCCCCCGGAGAACCCGATAGTCTCAGGAGACGCTTCAGCCCCAGCACTCCTCGCGCTGCGCGCCGACATGGACGCCATGCTCCACAGTCTGGACGGGAAAGAGGTCTATGTCCACTCATGCGGGCATGATGCGCACTCAACCATGGTGTCGGCCGCCGGGGTCATTCTGGCGCGCAAGTGCCCAAAGGCGCGCGGGCGCCTCAGACTGGTCTTTCAGCCTGCTGAAGAGACCGGGCTTGGGGCCGAGAGGATGATAGAGGCCGGGGCGGTCGAGGGCGTGGATGCCATGTTCGGGATCCATCTTCGCCCGGCGGCCGAATGCCGTTTGGGGCAGGCGACCCCCTGTCTTGTGCACGCGGGCGGCAGAACGCTACAATACGTGGTGAAGGGACAACCGTCTCACACAGGAAGGCCCCATCTCGGAGTGAATGCAGCCGATGCGGTTGCCCTGGCTGCAATAGCAGTCAACAGCGTGAAACCCGATCCACTGGCGTGTGCCACAGTCAATGTAGTCGGCCTTGGGGCGGGCGGGCCGGGCGGGAAGCCGAGCGGAGTCATACCCGAGCAGGGCGAGTTGACTGTCAATATCCGGGCCGAGTCGGACGAGATGGCAGACGAGCTCCGCGTGCGCGTCGACTCCGCGGTACGGGCCGCGGCGGGCTCGATTGGCGCCGGTGTGTGGCTCGAACGCGAGAAAAAGATGCCGGCCCCCTGCTACGATCCGGACATGATTGACATTGCCCGGTCGGCGATAGTCGCGGTTTTGGGCGAGGCAGGGGTTAGGGAGAGGATTACTACTCCCGGGTCGGAGGATTTTCACTGGTACGCGCGGCGAAAGGCAGGGCTGCGGGCGGCTTACATCGGCCTGGGAGCGGATTTCGTGCCCGGGCTTCATCATCCGGATGCCACATTCGACCGGCAGGCTCTGGTGTACGGCGCCGCGATACTTGCCCAGGCTGCGGCATGTTACTTCGACCGCGCAGTGCAGGCATGAGGTGTTACGCGGATGGCGAACCACACCAACACAAAGGGAGTGGGGACGATGGCGGAGCCCTGTGGAGTGGAACGTGCGGGAGCCCGGGCTGACGCCCAGGTTGACCGCTCTGATCTGGACGGTCCGCGCGCGCCGCGCCCCGATGAGCTTGACGCGGTGCTCGACCTCGTCAACAACACATTTAGCCCTGTGGGCCGCACAATGGGGCTGGAGTTTCCTCAGCTTCTCAGCGATGCGAACCTGGCAAGGCTCAGGGTGTTTGTGGACCCGAAGACCGGGCTGCCTGTGGCGCACGCTGGGTATGTCCGCTGCGAACTCGCCGTTGAAGGTGGTCGGATCCCCGTGGCCGGCTTGGGGTCGGTCTGTACCGATGAAGCTTATAGGGGCATGGGGCTTGCATCCGAGCTGGTTGAAAGCATCATGCGGCAGGCCGTGGACGAAGGGCTGGTCATGATGTTGATATCGGGGGGCTCCAACGTGTACAGGCGCTTGGGCGCCGTCGACACTGGAGACTTCCTGAGGGTAGAAGCGAACCGAGAGCAGGTATCGAGCCTGAGGAACGCTGCGGTCGACTGGCCGCTGCATTCGGCTGCAGCAATACGGCTAGCTGTGGAAGACGATATCCCCGCGCTGGCGTCCATCTATAGGCGTGAACCAGTGCGCTACATCCGTAGCGTATCGGACTTTCGCGAGCTGGCCTGGCAGAAGCCTGACGTGAAGCGTCTGGGATCGATGGAGCGCACGTGGGTGGGCGGATTGGTCCGCGACAGTTTGGCCTATATCATAGTACGGATCAGGACGGCAGACGACGGCGCAATCAGGCTACATGTGGCCGAATTCGCCGGGGCTAGGTGTTGTGTGCTGCAGATGATTGCGCATGCGTGCGCCGAATATGACCCGGACTTGCTTACCATTGCCGTGCCCGTGTCCGACCTCGAGATGGGGGCCCTGCTGCATCAGGCGGGTTTGACCCTGCATCGTGTGGGCCTTCTGGGCCATACTGTGATGTCTCTAGATGATAGTGCCCTACTGAAGTGCGTTTACCCTATCATGAGCGAACGGTTCGGCGCGGATTGGACGGCGCCCAACCACCCTCCAGCCGGGCCCGAACTGATCCGTTGGCTATTCTCCGACCTTGGAATCCCACTTCCCGTGCCCGGTCTGAACTACGTGTAGCGGTCACGTCTTGTCAAGTCGCATCAGGGGCTCCTTGCCTGGAATCGGCTCCTGTACCCTACGGGACACCTTTTCCAGCCATCCTGTGTCGGATTACCCAGGCCCCCCGGAAATCCTGTCCCACAGGGCACAGGTCCGCAGAGCCCGTCGGTGACCGTCGCCCCCGGCGAAACCCTCCGCCACAAGAACCCCGACTTCAACCCCACAACGACCGTGATCCCGCGTCCGGCGATCCAGCCGAACTTGCCCGATCGCGCATTCGCCTGATTTGGGGTACGTGATTTGTGGTCCGCGGTCTTGATATTCATTATAAACAATATATAATGGAGACAGGGCATCCGATGATCGGGTCCAAGGCGGGCATGGAAACCGGCAGATAGCGACGGCGCCGGCGGCGTCATCCTGGGAGGTAGAATAAGGTGTTCGACTATTTCGACTTGGTTCGCGAGCTTCTGGATAAGGTTCAGCGGTCCGAGCAGGAGAGTATGGAGCGAGCAGCCACGACGATCGCGGACACCGTTGCTCGCGGGCGTGTGCTCCACTACTTCGCAGCCGGTCACTCACACATACTGGGTGAGGAGCTGTTCTACAGAGCCGGCGGGCTTGCTCCAGTTAACGCGATTATCGAACCCTCCCTGATGGTCTCGAACGGCGCATCGAAAAGCTCCAAGCTGGAGTGCCTGCACGGCCTGGCCAAGGTGATACTTGAGGAGTCAGGCGTTGAGCGCGGCGATGTGCTTATGGTGGCTTCTACATCCGGGGTAAACGCTGTGCCGGTGGAGATGGCTACCGAGGCGGCCGAACTGGGCGCCCGCGTGATCGGCATCACATCAATTGGAGCTTCGAAGGCGACACCTCTACGAAACGGCTCCGGTAAGCGCCTGTTTGAGCTGGCCGACATTGTAATCGATACGCACGTTCCGTACGGCGACGCAGCTATTCAAGTTGAGGGGGTCACGCAGAGAATCGCCCCATTGTCGACAGTAATCGGAGTAGCTATTGTCAATGCTCTTGTGGTTCGAACTGTAAAGATATTAGTTGAACAAGGCATAGAGCCGCCGGTATTTGCCAGCGCGAACATCCCCGGCGGGCAGGAGTTCAACGTTGCGCTGCTGAAACGGTACAAAGACCAGATCAGGGCGTTTTGAGTGGCCATGAGCCATCACAGGATACTACCACGAAGCACAACGGACTAGAGCGGAGGTAGACGCCCTTGAGGACCACTCCCGCGAACTCGGTGGATAGCGAAACCCGCGAAACCCGTGAAACCTGGGCAATCCGGACAGGTCAGGGGGTCGACGCACGTGGGCAAGTTCAGGGTCCGCTAGTTGCGGCCGTCGATGGCGGGGGCACCAAGACGCTCTTCTTGCTGGCCACCGCAGATGGCACTGTGATCGGCATCGGGCGGGGCGGGCCGGTCAATGCGCTGTTCGCGTCGGCGGATGAGGCCATCCGATCAGTGCAGCAGGCGGCTGCCGGCGCGCTGCGCGAAGCCGGTATGAAGTGTGCTGATGTGGCCGTGCTCTACGCGAGTGCTCCCGGGGCTTCGCGCGATATCGTGAGCGCTGGAATCGATGGGCTAGTCTCTCCGGCTAGGCTTGAGACGGCAGGAGACGAGATGGCGGTCTTGACAGGTGCCCTCGTGGACGAGCCCGGAGTCGTGGTGCTGGCCGGCACTGGTTCGTTCGCCGTCGGGCGCGGCATACGCCGAGACTGTGACAGCCAGGCCGGCGATACGGGTCGGCACAGAGTCGTAACCCGGTACAGAATCGCAACCCGGGGCGGATGGGGGCCTTTGCTTGGCGATGAGGGAAGCGCGTACGCCATCGGCCTCGCGGCACTGCGCGCTGCAGCGCTGGCCTTCGATAACCGAGGTGAGCACACATGCCTGTGCGACATGGCTCTAGAGCACTTCGATGCTCCTCACGCGTGGTCGCTGGCCACAATGAACATGAGCCGCGAGCAGATCGCTTCCTTCGCAGTTCGGGTGTCGCAGGCGTCGGCTGCGGGCGATGATGTCGCGTCGGCGATACTTGCGCAGGCTGGGCGGGATCTGGGCAGGCTTGGAGTGAGTGTGCTGCGGGAGTTGGCTGAGCGGAGCGCGACGGGTGAGCCGGGTGAGCCGGTTGAGCCCGTTGAGCCCGTTGAGCCCATTGAGCCCGTTGAGTCGGGCAATGCCGGGCATGGGCGCAGGATTCTGGCGGTCTTGACCGGTGGTGTATCCCGGGCAGCCTTACCGCTGATCGCGGCGTTTCGAGATGAGATTCTGTCTTTTTCACCCGATGCTCAGATAGTGCCGCCGCAGTTCTCGCCCGCGGGAGGCGCGCTTCTTGTGGCGCTGGAGATCGCGGAGCTGAGGGAACCGGGCATGGTTTCAGCCGGCCTGCGCGCATCGGCCGAAGCATGCTCTGAATTGCGGGCTTAGTGGACTTGGCACCTCTGGCGAGTCAGTCGGTTGTTGTATCAATCAGTGGAGCTGTCAGTCTGCTCAAGGAGGACTGGTGAACTTGCTCGGAAAAGGCGCAGCGTATCTTGATGAGATAAGGAGTCTTCTAGACAAGATCCAGACTACTCAGGCCGAGAACATCGCGGAAGCAGCAGACATGATTGTTGACGCGGTGAGCCATGGCGGGGCGGTCCATGTGATGGATACCGGCCACATGCTCATGCACGAGCTATTCGGCAGGACCGGCGGGCTCATGATGCTCCGCCCGGTCAACATCACCATGGACGTTCAGAACCCTGGCCCTGCCCGCGCAGGCAAGGTGAAGCCCAAGGTGTATCTGGACCAAATTCCGGGTCTTCCCCAGTTTGTGTTGGATCGAAGCGACATCTTCGCAGGAGATGTGTTGATTATCGGCTCGGTATCGGGCAAGAACACCCTTCCCGTGGGGCTGGCATTGCTCGCCCGCGAACAGGGGGTCAAGGTGATAGCGCTCACCAGCGTGGCGTATTCTGCTGCTCTTCAGGGTGAGCATCCATCGGGCAAGCGCCTTTTCGAAGCTGCCGATGTGGTGCTCGACAACTGTGGCATTGTGGGCGACGCCGCGCTCGATATAGAGGGTATCGATGCGAAGGTGGGCCCCACGTCGGGCATCGCAGCTGCCGCCATCATGTGGGCCCTGGAGATGGAGATCATGGAACGGATGGCCCGGCGCGGCATGAAGCCCAGTGTGTGGCTGAGCAATCACATGCCGGGAGCGGGCGAGTTCAACAGACGCTCACGCGAAGAGTGCGACAAGCGGGGGTATTGACGCCGGGTGTGTTGGCGCACGGCGTCTCGGCACCCTAATGCCTGGATGTTCTGATGCCTAGATGCCCTGGCACCTCGAGGCCCTGGCGCTTCCAGGCCCTGGTGCCCCTGAGATACGCGTCATTGTCGCAGCGACCCGACTTTTGGACGCGAGTGAGGAGAGACGGCTACATGGCGACTTCCCTTTCGGATTCGGCTTTATCCCCTACTCTGCCATCAACAGGCAGCAGACGGCGGCGGAGGCGCGAAACGCTGACAGCGTGGTCTTTCATACTGCCGGCAGTCATAGGCCTTGGGATCTTTGTGTATGGAGCGCTCGTGTACTCGCTGTATATATCCTTCACTAGTTGGGACCTGCTCACGCCTGCGAAATGGGTGGGGTTGGCCAACTACGCGCGCCTATTCCGCGACGAGTCGTTCCACCAGTGCATGTACAACACTCTCTACTTCGTCGTCGCCATAGTGCCGGCCGGCATCGCTCTGGCGATGGCCATGGCGGTTGCCTTGAACCGACCGCTCAAAGGCGTTGCGTTCTTTCGGGCGGCATACTACATGCCGTCGATCACCTCCACAGTCGCCATTGGGCTGGTATGGCTGTGGATCTTCAACCCCGATCAGGGGATTCTCAACACCATATTGAGGGCGCTTGGCGCTACCAACCCGCCGCGCTGGCTCGAGAGTATGAGATGGGCCAAGCTCGGGCTGTCGATCATGCGATTATGGCAGGTGTCGGGCTACTACATGATCATGTACCTGGCCGGGCTGCAGAATATCCCCAAGGAGCTGTACGAAGCGGCCGAGACAGATGGCGCAACCCCGTGGCAAAAGACCAGGCACATCACGGTGCCGCTCCTGTCAAATACCACATTCTTCGCAACTGTCATGCTCTTGATTGAGGTTTTCAACCTGTTCGAGGCAGTATACGTCATGACTGAAGGAAGGCCGGGCGGCTCAACTAACACAGTCCTTTACTACATTTATACAGAGGCATTCCAGTCATACAGAATGGGCTATGCGTCCGCCATAGCCTGGGTCCTGTTTGTCATACTGTTCGTCGCTACTTTGGTCCAGTTCATGGTGAGGCGCCGGAATGAGCGAGTTGGTTAGCGAGTCGGTTAAGGTGGTGATCCTGTGAAAGTCAAAATCCGGCCTGATCAGGTTGTGTTGTACGTAGTGTTGGTTTTGCTCGCAGCAATCATGATATACCCGTTTGTGTGGTCGGTCACGGCATCGTTCAAAACAAACCGCCAGATATTTAGCGGGAATCCTCTGAACCTGATTCCCCATCCGGCCACGCTCGACAACTACAGGCAGGCCTTTGCGTTGATGCCGTTCGGCAGGTTCCTGCTGAACTCTGCGATGCTGGCCATTGTGGTGCCGGCCGCCTCGATACTGATTGGTTCCATGGCTGCATACGCATTCGCCAGAATGGACTTCACTGGGCGCGACTTCATCTTTCTGGCGCTTCTGGGCGTCATGATGATGCCCGGGCACATCACACTCATCCCCCGGTTCGCGCTCGTTCGGAAGCTCGGATGGATCAACAAGTACACCGCCTTGATCATACCTGCCATATTCAGCGGACAATTGGTGTTCAACATATTCCTCATGCGTCAGCACTTCTTGAGTGTTCCGAAGGAGCTGGAAGAGGCGGCGCTGATTGATGGGTGTTCCCGCTGGGGCGTGTGGTGGAAGGTGGTCATGCCCAACTCTAGACCTGCCATCGCAACGCTGGCAATCATCGGCTTCAAGAGCGAGTGGAACAGCTTCCTGTGGCCTAACATCGTTATCAACGACTACATGAAGATGCCCATACAAGTGGGACTGAGCTGCCTGCAGAGCAATATGCGCACAGGGTGGGATGTCCTTATGGCCGGGACTACTATCGCCATCATCCCTCTCATAATCATATTCCTCTGCTTCCAGCGGTTCTTTATCTCCGGCGTCATGACTTCAGGGATGGGGGGTAGGTAGACGGGCAGCTAGACGGGTGTGCGATTCCGACTGCCACTGCGAGTACGTAGATGTAGTTACGGTTACAGCCAGGCTTTGATGCCTGAACACACTACAAGGGAGGCCCAGTGCAAATGAGACGAATCTCTGGTAGGGTAGGTCTGATCTGTTTGGCGGCGCTTCTCGTCCTGTCGATGAGCGTTGCCGCGTCGCCCAAGGCCGCGCGCACCAAAGTGCAGGTGATCTCATGGTGGGACTTCACAAACTCCCGCCCGCTCATCGAACTCAAGGCCAAGTTCGAGGAGCTCAACCCCGACCTTGAGCTGGACTATATCCGTATCGGAACTGGATACGCCGACAAGATGTTGGTCATGATCGCCGGCGGCGCGGATCTTCCCGACGTCATGATGATAGCCATGGACAAGGTGCCGATTTTCGCCGACAAGGGCGCCATCATGAAGCTCGACAAGTACATCGAGTCCGACTACAAAGCCGAGATGGCGAAGCTTTATCCTGTGGTTGCCGACGCCCTTACAGTGAAGGGCAGTTACTACGCCATGCCGCGCGATATCACCAGCAAAGTGATGTTCTTCAACAAGCAACTCTTTGCCGAGGCCGGTGTTGCCATTCCCGGTCCGGACTGGACATGGGATGACTTCAAAGCGCTTGCCAAGAAGATGACGCGCGATACGAACAAGGACGGCGTTACTGATCAGTGGGGATTCTACTTCCCCAAGTACACCGACGGCTGGACTGACTGGCTGATGCAGAATGAGGGCGGCTTGGTGACCAAGGAGGGCCAGTCCCTTCT
>DAOTAC010000014.1:0-5219 GCA_035382325.1 Bacillota bacterium
GCGGGATCGTGCTCACGCATGGGCACGAAGATCACATCGGTGCGCTTCCATATGTGCTGAAGCGGCTGAACTGCAACATACCTGTTTACGGCACTCGCCTGACATTGGCGCTTGTGGAGTCAAGGCTGAAGGAGCACGGCCTGAGGTTGCAGTCGTACGCACACGTTGTGACGGCGGGCGACTCGATACGCCTGGGCAGCATCGGCGTGGAGTTTATCCATGTCAGCCACTCCATCGCTGACTGTGCGGCCCTGGCCATCGACACGCCTGCTGGCATGATTATCCATACGGCCGACTTCAAGTTCGACCAGACGCCAGTCGACGGGCGGGTCATGGATATCCGGCGCTTTGCGGACCTGGGCGCACGCGGCGTACTGGTAATGCTGTCTGACTCCACGAATGCGGACAGGCCTGGGTACACCATGAGCGAACGGGTAGTGGGCGACATTTTCCGCAACGCATTCCGCGACGCACCCAGCAGAATATTCGTGACGACGTTTGCGTCGCACATTGAGCGAATACAGCAGGTGCTTGATGCAGCTGCAGAATCGGGCCGTCGTGTTGCGATAGTCGGTCGCAGCATGGAGAACAACGTGAGGCTTGCCCTGGATCTGGGGTATCTGCATGTTGAACCCGGTACTCTGGTAGACCTCGACACGCTGGACTCCCTGCCGCCGAACCAAGTCGTGATCATCACCACGGGCAGCCAAGGGGAACCAATGTCTGCCCTGACGCGCATGGCCATGTCCGATCACAGGAAAATATCGATCGTGCCTGGCGATACCGTGATCATCTCTGCCAGCACCATACCGGGCAATGAACGGATGATAGGGTCGACCATCAATCGTCTTTTCAAGCAGGGAGCAGAGGTAATTTACGATGCCTTTTCCGGATTCCACGTTTCGGGGCACGCCAGCGCCGAAGAGCTCAAGCTGATGCTGAACGTGGTGAGGCCGCAGTACTTCGTGCCGGTGCACGGCGAGTACCGACACTTAGTCAAGCATGCCAGGATCGCTCAGGAACTCGGGATGTCAAGGCGAACATACTCATACCGGAACTTGGTGACGTGATGGAGTTCACCCGCCAGTCGGCGCACGTCGTAGGGCGCGTCGCCTCCGGGCATCTTCTGGTGGACGGCTTTTCTGTGGGCACTGTAGGCAATGTAGTGCTGCGCGACAGAAGGCTTCTTGCAGAGGACGGCATTGTTGTGGCGGTGGTCGCAGCGGACCGCGGGCGTGAGATGGTCGTAGGGGACGTGGAGATCGTCACGCGCGGGTTTGTGTATGTAAAGGAGGCCGAGACCTTCATCGAGGAGATGAGGTCGGTGGGAGGAAAGGCGATCGCGCGCCATACCGGCGAGGGCAGCCTGGAGGTTCAGTCGCTCAAGGATCAGCTGAGGCATGCCATATCGTCTTTCATTTTTGAGCGCACCGGTACACGGCCGATGGTGATTCCTGTTGTCATAGACGTATAAGCATGTCTTGTCCACCCTCATACTAACCGTATTGAGTCAAACGGAGGTGCGGGTGATCATGAGGGTGGAATCTGAAGTTGGGCCCAGTGTGCGAGAGGCCGAGGTACGGCAGCCGGCTGCAAGTCCTATAAAGGAGTATGGGGAAATTGCGACCCCGGCTCCGCCTGCCAGCAACATACATGTTCTGAGCATCGTGGGCCAGATCGAAGGGCACATGGTTCTGCCTCCGCAGAACAAGACCACGAAATACGAGCATATCATGCCTCAGCTCGTGGCAATCGAGCAGAGCCCGGAGATAGAGGGCCTGTTGATCCTGCTGAACACTGTGGGCGGCGATGTTGAGGCAG
Source organism: Bacillota bacterium (assembly GCA_035382325.1). Taxonomy (GTDB): domain Bacteria; phylum Bacillota; class DTU025; order DTU025; family DTU025; genus UBA5389. The sequence continues at coordinate 1,822 of DAOTAC010000014.1, forward strand.
GGCTCGCTATGTCGGAGCTGCTTGCAGGCATGCGCAAACCCTCAGTAAGCATAGTGCTGGGCGGAGGTCACTCCATTGCTGTGCCGATAGCCGTGAGCTGTAGCTACTCAATTATCGCTAGCACGGCCACGATGACAATCCATCCGCTGAGGCTCTCGGGCCAACTGGTCATCGGCACACAGCAGACTTACGAGTATCTCGAGCGTATGCAGGAGCGGGTCATCAAGTTCGTCGCCGAGCATTCCAGATGTACACCGGAGAGCTTCCGAGAGCTGATGTTCCGCACCGGCGAACTCCTTCGCGATGTCGGGACGGTGTTGGTTGGGCAGGACGCAGTGGATGCAGGCTTGATCGACTCAGTTGGAAGCCTGTCGGATGCCCTCGACAAGCTGGATGAGTTGATATCTATCAGACGCAAGATATCTGGCGGAAAAGACTGGGGGAAGGTGCACTGATGCTCTACACAATCATCCCTCTCGAAGAGGTGTTTGCGGCGCCTCCATGGGCTGCCGGCGGCGGCGACTCCGCTGGTGCGCCGCCTCTCCCGGTTCCGGCAGTCGTAGGCGGAGTTCAGGTGCTGGTTTCGCCGTCGTACGACGGCAGGAACCGCGTGGAGCGCGTCATCTCGACCGACCCTGCAGTCTATCTGGACCCGCGGTTTGCCCCTGGCACTCTGATATAGCCTGTAGCAGGAGTGCGGTAGCCACCCCTCGGTACGCTACATAACCCTCTGCCCGGCCACATACGTTTGTGTGACTACGTGTTGCCGGGGCGGGGTGCGGCTGATGATTACGGCAATTCAGTTCGCTGGAGGGCTGTCGCTGTTTCTCGTGTCGCTGGTGTGTATGAGTGCGGCGCTGGGGCGTATCATAGGACCCAGAACGCGTGCTGCGCTTTCCGGAGCGTCTGTGCCCGCAGCCTTCGTGACCGGGCTTGCGGCCACTGCCCTGGTGCAGAGCTCCACCTTGGTCAGCGTCACACTCGTAGGATTGGTGCATGCCGGCGCCATGGGCCTGGGGCCAGGATTTGCGGCTGTTCTGGGCGCCAACATCGGTACCACGGTGACCGCGCAGATAGCCGGATTCCGTCCGGTTTGGATTGGGCGGATAGCGGCTGCGGCAGGCGCGGTTCTCATGGCGCTCGCGATGCGGGATCGAGCGGGCGGACGCAAGACGTCTCGCGCTTTTGGGGGCGTGGCGTCATTCGGATTCGCCGGGATCGTTTCCGGCCTGAGTGTCATGGCGGGGGCGTGTGCGAAGACCTTCGACTCAGACGCTCTCAAGCTGATTCTGGCAATGGCATCCCGCAACAGGGTACTTGCGGCGGCTGTCGGCGCGGCGGCGACGGCAGCCGTGCAGAGCAGTGCCCTCATAACTGCGTTGCTCGTGACGTTGACCCGTGAGGGGCTGATACAGTTGCCCGGCGCGGTCGCACTGGTCATAGGAAGCAATGTAGGGACATGCCTGGCGTCGCTCGCGGCCTCGCTGCCTACAGGCAGGGAGGCCAGAGCGCTGGCATGGGCCAATATCGTGTTCAATATGCTTGGAGCGGCGGCGGTCCTGCCCTTCACCGAGCCCTTGTCGAGGCTGGTTGCTCTTACGTCTGCCGACCCAGGTGTTCAACTCGCCAACGCCCATGCGCTGTTCAACATCATTACTGCGGCCGCAGTCCTTCCGTTTGCGCGCCAGTTTGCGTCCCTATTTGTCGGCCGCACCGAGGAGCGATCGAGCATTGACAACGTTCCAAGCCATCGTGTTAGGAGTCATTCAAGGCCTTACTGAGTTCCTTCCGGTATCGAGTTCGGGGCACCTGGCCCTAGCACAGATGATCATGGGCATAGAACCTTCGGTGACGTTCGCGCTCGGCGTGCATGCGGGAACGGCTCTCGCGGTTTTGGCGCTTTATGGCCGTGACGTATGGCGCATAATCGTCGGCTTCTTCAGGGGAATAGCTCATCGTGACGGCAGCGCCCGATTGGCGCTGTGCCTCGTATTCACCAGCATTCCAGCGGCCATAGTGGGCTTCGCTGCAAGCGATGCAGTGGAGGCCGCATTCGGCTCTCCCGTGTTTGTTGCTATCGGCCTGCTGATATCGGGGATCGTACTGTGGGTGACGGGCAGTCGTGCGGCTTCGGCCCCGGGTCCGGCCTCGGCCTCAGGTCGCTTGGCCCGGCGATCCGTTACCGAGCGTACAATCACGTATGGCCAGGCCCTGGGAGTTGGGGCCGCCCAGGCGATTGCGGTGTTTCCGGGCGTCTCTCGCTCAGGGATGACCATTTCAGGGGCGCTCGGCCTCGGCTTCGACAGGTCGTTTGCCGCTGCTTACTCGTTCATTGCGTCGCTTCCGGTGATCCTGGGCGCCGTGGTGCTCTGGCCGGTTTCCAACCCGAACGCCCTTTCGTCCCTGCACCTTCCGTCATTGGCGGCGGGAGCGATCGCGTCCTTCGTATCAGGAATGGCTGCCATGATAATCCTCAGGCGCATTGTGCAACACGGAAAGCTCAGACGGTTCTCATACTACCTCTGGGCGGTAGGCCTCGCAGTCATCCTGTGGGAAGCTAGAGGATTGTTGCTCTGAGAGTAGAATTGAGGTCGTGAGTAGGTGGTGAGCATGTGTGACAGCACGGCGAGCCCGTCGGCCGGCCCGGGCCGCCGGAAGGGCTAAGAGGCAGAAGACGAGGGCCAAACCGAGCAGCGAGGAACGGGCGCTCGAAGGGAATCTGGGCGTTGAAATTGGAGGAATATCGCTTCTGGCTGCTGCCGGAGTGGGGCTCGTATCGCTCGTGCGGGGCCCGGCCGGATACGTGGGAGGCGCGCTTGCCGCATCCCTGCTGAGCGCTTTGGGGAGGGGCGCCTATGTCGTCCCCTTGATTGCGGCACTCACTGGGATACTGATGCTCTGGCGTCGTACAGGCTATGCGGTGATGGTGCGCTTGGTCGGTCTGGTCGTTGCGTCTTCGGCGGCTGTGGTATCTTTCGAGCTGGCCGTGGCCGACGGGGCTCCTCTTGCATTGCCGTTTTCCGACTACTTGCGCAACTCGGGCGTTCTGGGCGGGGGAGCTGTGGGCGCAGCCGGAGCCTGGGTGTTCATGCGCCTTTTCGGCTATGCAGGAACCGTAATCGTGCTGTGCGCCATGGGCGCCGGGGGTCTTGCTGTGGCCACCAACGTGTCGGTGGCGAGCGCCGTCACCTGGGTTGCCCGAACTGTCTGGTCTTTTCTGTGGCTTGTTGTCAGGATGGTGAGGGCGGGGTTCGACGCGATCGTGCTCTATCTGTTCGAAGAGAGTGCGCCGTCGCCTGACGCCCCGCGCGAGACGGGAGCGCCCGGCGGCGGGCCTGATGATCTTTCACGTTCGACCCCGCGCCGACGGCGTTCCGTGCCATCCACCGCGCCTGCTG
>DAOTAC010000014.1:5319-15739 GCA_035382325.1 Bacillota bacterium
CTTTCACGTTCGACCCCGCGCCGACGGCGTTCCGTGCCATCCACCGCGCCTGCTGTACCCATTGCGCCTGTGGGCCCCTCTCCGGTCGATGCACCCACTCCTGCGGATTCGCATTCGGCGCCAGTTCAGCCTATCGCGGGCGGGGCTGCTATACGGGCCGTGGCCTCTGCACCGACATCAGAGGGGTCCGGCATGCCGCTGCAGCAGCTGAAGCTGATCGACGATAGCGCGACGGGAATTCTTCCTCCACTGTCGATCCTCAGATCGCCGGCGCGCCGTCGGGCGGGCCGGAAGGAATCGGAGGATCCGAACGCGCTTGGGCGGATGTTGGAAGAGACGCTTGCCAGTTTCGGTGTTGACGCCACTGTGGTCGGAGTAAGTCAGGGTCCCATGGTGACCAGGTTCGAGGTCCAGCCGGGCGTCGGGGTGAAAGTGTCGAAAATTGTTAACCTCGCTGACGATCTGGCTTTGGCTTTCGCATCCGCCGGCGTGCGCATTGAGGCACCCATACCCGGCAAGTCCGCTGTGGGAATCGAGGTGCCGAGCCGAGAGAAGTCCATAGTCTACTTGCGCGAGGTTCTCGACTCCGACGAGTTTCGTGGGGCCGAGTCTCGTCTTACTATGGCCCTTGGCAAAGACATTGCGGGTGCTCCCATAGTGGCTGACCTGGCGGACATGCTCCATCTGCTGGTCGCCGGCGCCACCGGCTCCGGCAAGAGCGTATGTCTGAACTCGATAATCTGCAGCCTGCTCTTTAAGGCTACGCCTGAAGAGGTCAGATTGCTGATGATAGACCCCAAACGTGTGGAACTCTCGGTATATGACGGGATTCCTCACCTCCTCGCCCCGGTGATCACCGATCCCAAGAAGGCTTCGGGCTACCTGCGGTGGGTTGTTGAGGAGATGGAGAACAGATACCGCCTTTTCCAGATCGCAGGAGCCAGAAACATTGCTCAGTACAACGAAATGGTCAAGTCGGGCACTCTGGAGCAGTTCCTGCCTGATCAGGAGACGGAGGCTGAAACCCAGGCTCAAGCTAAGCAGACCCAGGGCCAGGCTGAGGCCGAGCGACCTCGGCCGCTGTCGTATGTCGTTGTGATCGTGGACGAGCTGGCCGACTTGATGATGGTGGCGCAACGCGAGGTGGAAGATGCTATTGCGAGGCTCGCTTTCATGGCTCGCGCCGCCGGCATACACTTACTCATAGCAACACAAAGGCCGTCGGTGGACATCCTGACAGGGATAATCAAGGCCAACATCCCGTCCAGGATCGCTTTTGCTGTTTCGAGCCAGGTGGACTCGCGCATCATCCTCGATACGGCCGGCGCCGAGCGCCTGCTAGGCAAGGGCGACATGCTATTCCACCCGGTGGGACTGCCAAAGCCCATCAGGGTTCAGGGCGCCTACATCTCCGACGAAGAGGTAGCGGTGCTGGTGGAGTTCGTGCGGCGCGGGGGCAAACCGCTCTATGAAGCGGAGAGTGTAGAGTCCTCAGCGAAGGCTGGGGAAGGGATAGCCGAGGATGACGAGCTGTTTGCGGAAGCGGCTACGCTGGTGGTTCAGACCGGCGAGGCGTCCATATCCAAGATCCAACGGAGGTTCAGGGTTGGGTACGCGCGGGCGGCGCGGCTGATCGACACCATGGAAGTGCTGGGCATCATAGGCCCATACGAGGGCAGCAAACCCCGAAAGGTGCTAATGGACGAGGCGGAACTGGAGGAAGCGCTTGGGCGTCGCGGATGACAAACATACGCGGGAGGTGCCGTCTTTGAAGGAGATCGGCGAGCTTCTAAGGGAGGCACGCGAATCTTGCGGCATGACATTGCAGCAGGCAAGCGAGATCACCAAGGTTCGCACTAAGTACCTTGAGGCCATCGAAAACGGCGAGTTTGCCGTGATACCGGGGGAGGTGTACCTCAAGGGTTTCATACGCACTTACGCCGACTGTCTTGGCCTTGACGGCACGCAGGTGATCGCGGAGTACAATGAACTGCGGAGTGTGCGCGACTCGGCAGCACTGCGTCAGCTGGAGCAGGAGCGGATCGGGAGGATGAAGCGCACCCGCGAGGAGAGTAAGCAGCGACGCCTGCACGCGTTGGGGAAGGGTATCCTGATAGCGCTGATAGTGGCGGCAGTGGCGCTTGTGGTCTACTACGCCGGCCGGTCCATGGGGCTCATCAAATGGGCGCCCCCGTGGCTTAAGTGGCTTCGGTAAGCGAAAGAAGGTCAGCCTGTGCGCACTGTTGGGGATCTCATTGACGATCTGGGCCGCCTTGATGGGCCCCGATTCGATGAAACCGTATTCGAGCTGTTCCACCGTGGGCCCAGAGCCCTTGATCGGCTGGCGGCTTACTGGGAGTCGGGTGCATCGGGCGAGACCCAGAGCAAGATCCGTCTCTCCGTACGGAGCCAGTGGACGCGCATACAGGAAGTCCTGGCGGGCATGGCGCCTCGCGCCCTCGGCTCGGCCGGGCCGCGACTGGCCATTTCCTTGGGGTCGGCGGATTCACTGGCGCGTCGCGCACAGCGCTGCATAGATGAGGGCAGGCTGGATACGGCGGCGGCGATCGCATCAGCCCTGGCGGCGTCCGGCGCCGACGGGGTTGAGCAGGCATTACTGGAGGCGCGGATCGCGATGGCTGTCGGTCGGCCAGACCAGGCAATGACCTGTCTAGGCGGGTATTGTCAGACCACGCCGTACCCCGGGTCCCATAGTATGGCTCGGGAATGGTTCGCGCGCGCGGCCCTGTGCGCCGGTCGGTCAGTCGAGGCCTTCGTGTCCAGGCTCCATCTGGAGCCGGACGTGGGCGCAATGTCCGAGATCGTCATGTCGTTGGTGGACGCAGATGATGGTGCTGGGCTTGGATCCTGCGTTGCACACGTGGCGCGCCGGGGCGACCCGGAGCTATGGACGCTGCTGGCTGAGTCGGCTGCGGCGGCGCTCGGCGATGCCATGGGCATCGACACCGACCTCGTGGCGAATCTGCTCGGGATGGGCAGCGAAATCGAGAGCCTGCTGGATACTATCGAGAGTGTGGTCACCGACATGGAATCGTCGATGCCTGCGCCGGCGGAGCGATCCATGGCCGCAGAGCTTGTGTCGCTGGCATCTGATGCACTTAGCATGCTGGAGTCCGCCCATAGTCTGCACCTAGCGGTCAGTGGCCGGTCGGTCGACGAAGGAAACGATATCTCCGAGACCATATCGCTGCTTCTGGGCGTTGCGGATCCTCCGCCCAGGTGCAACCATGATAGCCACAGCTGCGAATGGACGTGGACCTTCCGTGAGCGTCCGTCCGAGGACGCCCTGGGCCGAGCAAGGCTCGCGGCGCTGATGTGCGGGGCTTCGTGGAATGCGCTTTGGAGGAACGGAGAGTATGTTGTGTCGGTGTCGGGTTCGGCCTTACAGCCGTTGGCGTCCGGCTCAGCCGGTGCCTCTGCGTCCGCCTCATCCTGGGCTCCGGCGTCGGGCCCGGACGCTTCCGAGATAGAGCGGATGCTCAAGTCGTTGCCGTCGCAGGAGGCTGCGGAGTTGCTCATACGTGCCATCCGGAGTGCGCGGGTTCATCACGCACGGGGTCTACTAGACGAGGCGTGCCGGGCGCTGTCAGAGATGGCGGGGGCGCTCGGGGCCGAGGTCGGTGTGGTATCTGAACCCGCCCTTGCTCTTGATGGAGTTCGGCGTGCGGTCGCCAAGATCCGGGCGGAAATTGAACGCTGGTCTCGATATGCTACAGAGGCATCCTGTATGTCGCGGGACTCCAATGCTGACGCTCACGCAGGCGCTCAGGTAGGCGCTCACATAGGCGGCGACGCCAATGCCAATGCGGAAGATCAGCCGTCCGTAGCGGATGCCGATGAATGGAGTCTGCCGGATGAGCTTGACTGCACCCCAGAGGCGTATCAGGCCCTTCGAACGGCTCATCTGCTGATCGCCGGGTTGAGCCGGAACGAGTCGCTCCCGCCTGAGCAGGCAGAACTGCCCGCATTTCTGATCCAGAAGGCCGTGCAGATGGAAGCAGAGCGCAAGCTGGGAGAGGCTCTGGCAGTGCACCGGCTGAAACCTCGGGCGCTCGCGGCCACCCGCGACCGTGGTAAGCGTCGCCGCGAGCTTGATCCTGATTTCGTGCGTGATGCCGTATCCCGCGCGCCTCAGGGTATCAATCCTGACAGAGTTCGCGGCGGTCTTGAGAGACTGTTCGCCCGTGTACTGGACGGCAGTTCGCGACCGCTCAGCGGTGATCTGTTCCTGGCCGGCCTGGCTTTGGCATACCTAGATCCCCTGGGAGATGCGGAGCGGTCAGCAGCTCTGGGGTCGGCTTTCCTGGCCATGGACGAGGCGGCGGTGGCAAAGGCGGCAAGCGATATGCCGGAGAGACGGGATTTGCGCAGGCTGGAGCAGGCGGGAATAGAGGCCATTCGGGCGCTGAGTCTATTCGGCGGCCGGGAAGGTCGGTGAGCCTTGAGTGGAATACGGGATTGGGCGCGTATCCGGAATCGATATTGAATCGCTTGTGGAGCTCTTTAACGATGCCTACAGCAACTACTACGTCGACATCCAGGTTAACCCGGCTCGACTACACGGACTCATCGAGAGGGAGGATATTAAGGTCGACAACTCCTTCGTCGCATACGAGGGGCAGTTACCCGTGGGTGTGGTCTTCCTAGGCGTGAGAGGCAGGCGCGGCTACATCTGCGGTATGGGTGTGCGCACGAGCCGCCAGCGGAGGGGTATCGGAGAGCTGCTGATGCGACAGGCATTGGCCGAAGCAAGACGACTGGGGCTCAGTTCGGTCCAGCTGGAAGTGGTGGCTGCCAACCGCCGGGCGATCGCCCTCTATGCCAAATTGGGGTTTGTGCCCATGCGCAATCTGGGGCTGTGGGAGAGGAACACGCCACCGCCGCCGGCGCCGGCATCGGCGCCCAAATCCGCGCCCACGCCCGCACTTGGTGCACGCGCTACTCGGGCGTGCCGGGATGAGGCCCACGTTCCATCGCAGTCCGGAGTGCGCGTAGGTGCGGTGCGCATGGCAGGCGTGCTTCCCCTGGTAGATGCGTTCAATGAGATCAGGCCGTGCTGGCAGAATGAGGCGCAGTCGCTCGTGAAGATGAGCGATAGGTTCGTGGGCTACGTCTCCCATCTCGACAGCGCGGCCACAGCGTATGTAGTGTTCGGCGACTCGGCGAGCGGCCTGTACATAGCTGACTTCGCAGCCGCTCCCAGGCTGGGCAATGCCGAGAGGCAGAGCATGTGTGAGATTCTGTTGTCGGCGGTAGACCGCGATGTGCCCCGTGCATCCGCGAAGGCCTTCAACATCCCTCTCCAGGGCTACCAGGAGGCAGTTCTGCGCGCCCGCGGATTCGACCTTACCCTTATCCAGCAGGAGATGGTGTTGTGCTTAAAGTGGCGCTAACTACATTTGCTACGGTGTTCCTGGCCGAACTGGGCGACAAGACTCAGCTTGCGACCATGCTTCTGGTGGCGCAGGGCAAGTCGCCTCTCGCGGTCTTCCTGGGATCAGCATCGGCTCTGGTCGTGTCGTCGCTCGTAGGTGTACTTGCAGGTGGTGTAATCGCAAAGTACATCCCCGAGATATGGGTGAGAGCGGCGGCAGGGTCAGGCTTCATCATTCTCGGCGTGCTTCTGTTGCTCGGCCGGTTCTGACATACACAAGCAGGAGGTGTGTCCGGCACATGAAGACTAGGATGCTCGTTCTCGCGGTGTTGGCGGCGGTCATGGCGATTTCGGCTACCCTTTCCGTTTGGGCCTTCCCCGTATGCGCGGCTGGCTTGCCCAGCCTGGAGGAGAGGATCACCGCGGCCGATCTTCACTGGTCTCGGCGGTCGCAGGCGGGCGTGACTGAGGCGCTTTTGCAGAACCTGGAGGATGCGGACAGGGACTACCCTAACCAGGGTGAAGTCCTGTGGAGGCTCTCCAGGGCATACTGGTGGAAGTCGACTCGCATCGCCAAGGACGACAAGAAGACTAGGATTGAATGGTTGGACAAGGCCAAGGCCACAGGAGAGAGGGCGGCCAAGGCGGCGCCGGCAAACCCGAACGCCCACTACTGGTACGCGGCTGCGATGGCGGAGACCGGTGTGGCCAGGGGGATACTGCAGAGCCTGTTTATGGTGAAGCCGACGAGGGAAGCGCTCGAACGCGGGCTGGCAGCAGACCCCAATCACGCCAGCTGCCATTACCTCATGGCAGAGCTGTATCTACAGCTGCCTGGGCCTCCACTTTCGATAGGCAACAAGCAGAAGGCTGTGGAAGAGGCAAGGCTCGCAGTCAAATACGGGCCTGATTCGTCATCCCACTGGCTCGTGCTTGGGCGCGCGCTGATAGCCACAAAGCAATACGGCGAGGCGCGCCAGGCGCTGGGCACGTTGCTCGCGATGGCGCCTGACCAGGGCGATCCGGACGGAACACGGGCCGATCAGGACGAAGGCCGGGCCGAATTGCAGTCTATAGCCAACAAATGAGGTGGATCCGACACGAAGGTAGCTTACTGTTCGCTTGGGTGTTCCAAGAACCTGGTAGATACGGAAACGATGATGGGACTCCTGCGCTCGGCCGGCATGGATCCGGCAGCTGATCGGGATTCGGCTGACGTGGTGTTCATTAATACGTGTGCCTTCATTGCCGACTCGGCGCAGGAGTCGGTCGACACGATACTGGAGTTCGCCCGCGACCGGCGTGAGGGGAGAATAGATGCGCTGGTGGTGGCAGGATGCCTGGCGCAGCGTTACGGCCGTTCGCTGATGGAGGAGATCCCCGAGATAGACGCTCTGATTGGCACGGGAGACTGCGGTCTTTGCGTGGAGGCCGTGCATGGTGCGCTCAGGGGCGAGCGTCCGGTACTTGTGGGCACTCCGGGTTTCCTGGCAGAAGAGGGAGGCCCGCGAGTCGTAGCTACCCCGGGGCACTTCGCGTACCTCAAGATAGCGGAAGGATGCGCCAACAGGTGCTCTTACTGCCTCATCCCGTCTTTGCGCGGCCCTGCAAGGAGCAGACCCGTGGAGGCAATCGTCTGCGAAGCCGAGTCGCTTGCATCGTCGGGCGTGCGGGAACTCATCGTGATCGCCCAGGACACGACGGCATATGGACGCGATCTGTACGGTCGGCCATCGCTGGCCAGGCTCCTACGCCAGCTGGTAGGGGTAGACGGGATCGAATGGATCAGGGTGATGTACACTTACCCTTCTCTCATAGACGATGAGCTGATTGAGGTGTTTGCGGGCGAAGAGAGAATCGTAAAGTACCTCGACATTCCGATGCAGCACGGGTCGGATAAGGTCCTCAAGATGATGAACAGACGATCATCGAGGGCTCAGATGATAGACGTGTGCCGGCGCCTGCGCGAGCGAGTGCCGGGACTGGTGATACGTACATCGCTTATTGTGGGGTTCCCCGGCGAAACAGATGATGACTTCGAGGAACTGCTGAGCTTCATCGATATCGTGCGACCGGAGCGCGCAGGGGTTTTCGAGTTCTCCGCCGAGGAAGGGACGCGTGCCTATGACATGCCCGGGCAGGTGCCCCCGGACGTTGCGTCCAGCCGGCGGGGGGTCGCAATGGAGGCCCTGGCTCGCATATCCCGCCAGTTCGGCGAGTCGCGTGTAGGTAGCGTCGTGCGGGTACTGGTGGACGGGCCTTCGGATGAATCGGACCTCGTGGTGGAAGCCAGGTCGTATGCCGAGGCGCCCGAGGTGGACGGCAAGATTTACATTGGCGATGCCGAGCTGGCCGTAGGCGAGATGGCGGACGTCAGGGTCACCGACGCCGGCCAGTACGACCTGGTGGCGGAGAGGGCGTAGCGAGGTTTCTGAGGCATCGCCTGAGAACAGGATTCTGCGCTCTTCGGCACCTGAGTGTTCGACGCAACCAGTTATTGGCTCGTCCTATTCGTTTTCGACTAGGTTTTCCGCGCAACCTATTCGGATTCTTAGCGGTTTGGTAGGCACGAGTTGTCTGAATTCGCGCCGGCAACGGCGCCACCTTTTTCTGGAGTCGCGCCTGCGGCAAATTCGCAGGCAGAGGCGTGTTACATAATATGGCTGTCTTTGTGGGTTTCCCGACCCGGTCGCGAAACGCCCTCAAACGGCTCACTGTTTGCCAGGAACCCCCAAATTCAGGTGGCCTAGTCGCTCTGAGCGTCAAAACCTCTAGCATTCTGAGTAGGTACATCAAAAAACCTATCACAATTCTCATAGGTTCGCCGATCCCCTGCTAAACAGCGGTTTCACCAAAGAGGCTGCGTAAGGCCTCCTTCGCTTGTAGCTGGCGTTGTCGAGCCCGACCCGGTCGCCGGAGAAGTCCTAGCGCGATGGAAACAGGGGTCCAACTGCGATATGCAGTCAGGCCCCTGTTGACTTCCTTGATGCTTAACCGTTCAGGCTCGCGCCGTTCAAGCTCGCGCTGTGCAGATCACGGGAAGATTCCCCTCATCCGGATAGCCTCGGCGACCTTGGCGATGGAGAGGATGTAGGCGCCGGTGCGCATCGACAGATCTCGCTGCTTGGCGAAGTCCCACACCTCGGCGAAGCTGCGAGTCATGATGCCGTCGAGCCGGGTATTGACCTCTTCCTCGGTCCAGTAGAAGTTCTGGAGGTTCTGCACCCATTCGAAATAGGAGCAGACGACTCCGCCCGCGTTGGCCAGGATGTCGGGCACCACGATAACGCCCTTCTCCTCCAACATCTTGTCTGCTTCGGCGGATGTGGGGCCGTTGGCGCCTTCTACGATCAACTTGGCCTTGATCTTGTCGGCGTTCGCCTCGGTGATCTGGCCCTGCAGCGCAGCCGGTATGAGAAGGTCTACATCCAGCGTGAGCAGTTGCTCGTTGGAGATGATGCTCGCTCCCGGCGCTGTGTACCCTTCAATAAACTTGTGCTCCGCGACGTACTTGCTGATCTCCGGCACATCCAGGCCGGCCGGGTTGTATACCCCGCCTGTGACGTCGCTGACGCCGACCACCTTGCAGCCTAGCTCATGGGCGAGCTCCGCCGAGACGGACCCCACGTTACCATATCCCTGAACCGCACAGGTAATCTCAGATGGCTTCTTTCCCAGCCTGGCGAGGAGCTCCCTGACGGCGAACACAACGCCTCTGCCCGTGGCCTCGCGGCGACCGAGCGAACCGCCGATGGGGATGGGCTTTCCAGTGACCACGCCCGGGCTAAGAACGCCGGTAAGTACAGAATACGTGTCAACAAACCAGCCCATTATCTGCGCATTGGTGCCCATGTCAGGGGCGGGTATGTCCTTTTCAGGGCCTATGATCGGCAGAATGGCATATACGTATCGACGTGTCAGCCTCTTAAGCTCGTTCTGCGACAGCTTCATCGGGTCAACTCGTATGCCGCCCTTGCCTCCGCCGTACGGGATGCCTGCTACTGCGCACTTCCAGGTCATCCAGGACGCAAGCGCCTTCACCTCGTCCATGCACACGTCCATTGCATAACGGACCCCGCCCTTGGCCGGGCCGCGCACTGTGGAGTGTTGGCATCTGTAACCCATGAACACTTTTGTGCTGCCGTCATCCATCTCCACCGGAAGTGCGACTTCCAGTGTGCGTTCGGGCTCGGCAAGTATTTCGAAGATGCCCGGTTCCAGATTGAGAATCCGAGAAGCTTCGCGGAGCCTGGCGAGTACCTGCTCATACTGGCTTCCTGCCATTTTACTACCTCCAAACAGTGTAGTACATCGACAACTACCAATTCGACACACAGGAGTCGGCTCCTGCCGGGCGATGTAGGTTCGTCTCTTCGAAAAGGCTCGCCGAGAGAGAAATGTTGACGGATACGCAGGAAGGAGTTCGCCAGCAGACAGCGAAGTTGTATGCGTCCAACAACCTACATGGGGAGGATGGTTTTATGAAGCGCACTTTGTCACTGTTGCTCGCTGCCGGGATGCTTCTGGCTCTAGCGCTGCCGGTATTCTCGGCTCCCGCTCCGAAGGTCGGGATAGTGTTCGACATCGGCGGGCTTGGCGACCAGTCGTTTAACGACGCAGCATACAGAGGATTGAAGAGGCTGGAAAGTGAACTAGGCGCCACTACTACGTACATCGAGTCCCGCACCCCGTCCGACTACGAGCCCAACCTCGCCACGCTGGCTAGGCAGGGTTACGACGTTGTTTGGGGCATCGGCTTTCTGATGGCTGACGCCGTCAAGAAGGTCTCGCAGCAATTCCCGAATACGAGGTTTGGAATCATCGACAATGGCTATAGCGACGAAGAATACAAGGCCATGAAGAATGTCCTAGGAGTGCTCTTCAAGGAGCAGGAGGGCTCGTTCCTGGTGGGCGTGCTCGCAGCCCTTACTACGAAGACCAATATCGTGGGATTTGTGGGAGGCATGGACTTCCCTGTCATCGAGAGATTTGAGTCGGGGTTCAAGGCCGGTGTGTGGAAGACCA
>DAOTAC010000015.1:0-15684 GCA_035382325.1 Bacillota bacterium
GCCGCTGTGCAGAAAGCAGGTAAGTGAGGCAGGCCAAAGAATGGTCTAGATGTGGCACACAGTGAAACACAGTCGAGCATTCTGAAGGGAGTGACGGTCGATTGCATACCGCCGCATTCGCGAACAGGATGCGGGACCTCGGCGGGGATGTTGTTGCCAACATGTTCGCCCTTACCGAGAAGGCCGACATCATCTCGTTCGCAGGAGGCATACCCTCGCCCGACGCGCTGCCTGTGGAGCGCCTCCATGAACTGGCAGATGAGATTCTGTGCACCTCTGGCAAGCAAGTCCTTCAGTACGCGACCATTGACGGCTACGGCCCTCTGCGAGAGTGGCTGGCAGACTGGATGGCGGAGACTGGTGTTCAAGCAACGCGCGAAAACGTGCTGGTTACTTCAGGGGGCCAGCAAGGCATCGATCTGGCTGCGAAGGCTTTCCTGAACCCCGGCGATTGTGTACTCGTGGAACGACCCACTTACCTGGCTGCGATTCCCATATTCAAGACGTATGAAGCCAGGTTTGCAGCTGTGGATTCCGACGACGAAGGCATCATACCCGAATCCTTCGAAGAGGCCTGCCGCAGGCACAATCCGAAGCTTCTGTATGTTGTTCCTACATTCCAGAATCCAACAGGCGTAACCATCCCCGCCGACCGCAGACGCGCCATTGCGGAGATTGCGGGGAGGTACGGAGTGCTGGTACTGGAAGACGATCCATACGCCAAACTCAGGTATGACGGTGATCCGGCGCCGGCCATAGCGAGCTTCGATGATCGAGGCAACTCCATCTTCGTGGGCAGCTTCTCGAAGATAGTCTCGCCAGGCCTGCGCATGGGATACATGGTGTCGCCCGCTCACGTACAGCCCAGGCTGGCACAGTGTAAGCAGAGTACTGACTTCCATACTTCCAACCTCTCGCAGAGGCTGATATACGAGTTCTGCGCGCGTGGGTATCTCGGCCCTCACCTAGAGGTCATAAAGAAGTCCTATGCGGAGAAGCGAGATGCAGCTCTGCGCGCCATGGAAAAGTACTTCCCCGATGGAGTGAAGTGGACACATCCACAGGGTGGGCTGTTCGTGTGGGCGACACTGCCCGAAGAGATCGACACCACTGAGCTGATCAAACATGCGTCGGAGAGGAAGGTCGCATTCATACCCGGCGTTCCGTTCTACTTTGACGAAACCGGACATAATACCATGAGGCTCAATTTCAGCAACGCAAGCCTTGATGCTCTGGACGAGGGATTGCACCGTCTGGGTACTGTCATCAAGGAAGCTATGGACGGGTAGACGCCGCGTCAGGCGTGTTGTGAGCGTGTGTTCGGCCCGGGCGCTCCTTTTCCCGGGGATGCGTCCGGGTTCCGTCTATTCTGGAGGAGGTGGGTCAGGTGTCGATGGCGCTGATAGAGGAGTGTTTGATGCGAATGCCTGCCTGCGCAGCGACACAGGCCCGATGGTTTCGCCACAAGCTGTCAGGCGCCTCCAGCTGCAGGTTGCTTGATCTCTCCGAACCTTTGCCCGGATCGGGCGATCCACCTGTGGCGCTTGCAATCGTCAGGTTCGATGGAGCGGGCAACTACCTGATCCCCGTTACTCTGGGCAGCAGACACTCGGGCCAGGCGGGGCGGGTTCTGGCGCACTGTGATGCGCCGGGCGGAAGTACGGATATGGGCGAGTGGAACACAAGCCTGATCGATGCAGCATCGGACGGAGCTTACGTGAGCGCTGTCTTGGCGCTGATTGAGTCCAACAGTGACGTTAGGGCGCGACACGGGGTATTCGAGTTTCGCAGGATTGGCGCATATAGCGGTTGGTCTGTGGAGAACGTGAGCAGTGCCTACACTAACAGCGTCGTGATTGCCCACAGGAGTTCCGCGTTAAAGACCTTCAGGGTCCTGACGGCGGGCATCAATCCCGACGTGGAAGTCGGGTCTGCCCTGACTCAGCACGCCCAGTTCGCCGAGATCGCCCGTGTGCAGGGAGAAGGCACGTATGTGGGAACGGATGGCGTGAGATATTCCGTGGCGGTCCAGACCGAGGCCATCCCAAACGTGGGCGACGTGTGGGGGGCCATGGGCGACGCGCTCGACGGCCTCTGGCGCCGCGGAGCGCCCAAGGCCGGCCTGCCGTCTGACGCGCCGGCTTGCTCCGACTTGTGCTCGCCCCATGCAATTGGACGCCTTGGGGCAACCGTTGGACGTCTTCACCTGGCCCTGGCGTCGATTGATCTGCCTGGTTTCGGCAGGTCTCCGGTCACCCCTGCCACGTTTAGGGGATGGCGGGTTCGCTTGGTGGATCGGGCCGCAGGCGCAGTTGCCCGCCTAGACGACGCCCTTCGTCGCCCGGGTTTTCTCGGCGACGACGCTCTCAGGTTGGCACGGCTTGTCATGGAGGCATGGCCGGGTTTTGAGTCCAGCCTTGCCTCTGGGGCGTGGGAGAGCGATACTGCCGATGCTACTAACAGTGATCTCGGCGAGCTGATTCGGTGCCACGGAGATCTCCATCTTGGGCAGGTTCTCCTCAGGCCGGATGGGCGATTCGCCGTCATTGACTTTGAAGGTGAGCCGCTGGTTCCTCTCTCAGAGCGGCGGGCGCTGGAAAGCCCTGCCAGGGATGTGGCCGGCATGTTGCGCTCGTTTAGTTACGCTGCGCATTCGGCGAGGCTACGTGCCGCCTCCTCGGGCGTACACGGGCATGATCTGATGCTCGATTGGGAACGCCAGGCGAGGCTGTGGTTTCTGCAGGGCTATTTCGGCGTAGTAGACGGCGCGGGCAGTCGCCTGTGGCCGGCGGCGCATGAGGCGAGACAGTCGCTGATATCCCTCTTTGAGATCGAAAAGGCTTTCTATGAGGTTGACTATGAGATCAACAACAGGCCGGACTGGGCAATGATTCCCCTATCGGGAATCCTGCAGGTCCTGGAAAGATGGGGAGGTGGCCGAGCTTGACGGCGAAACAGCCTTTGAGTGTCACTATCATGAGTCGCGAATATCCGCCTAACGTGTACGGCGGTGCCGGAGTGCACGTGGACTACCTGTCGTCTAGCCTTGCCGACATGATGCCGGTCGAGGTCAGGTGCTTCGGCCAAAGGGAGGCGATCCAGAACTCGCTGGCTGTCAGAGGATACGACCCGTGGTTGGATCTGTCCCGGGGTTCAGATCCTCGCCTCGAGAAGGTGCTGAGCCCACTCTCAGTCGATCTGGCCCTCGTGAAAGACCCGATCACCTCCAGAGTGGTACACTGTCACACTTGGTACACGTTCTTCGCCGGCTACCTTGCCAAGATGCTGTACGGCGCTAGGCTCGTCACTACCGTGCACTCTCTCGAACCACTCAGGCCGTGGAAGGAGGAACAGCTGGGCCGAGGCTACGAGTGCAGTTCCTGGATGGAGAGGATCGGCATCGAGAACTCGGACCGGGTAATAGCCGTCTCTCAAGAGATGAGAGAAGACGTGCTCAGGTTGTTCGACGTCCCGCCTGAGAAGGTAGTGGTGGTTCATAACGGAATAGACCTTGCGGGGTATCGGCGCACCGCCGACTCGTCTGCACTGTCAAGCTATGGCATCAAGCAGCCGTATGTGCTTTTCGTGGGCAGAATCTCCCGGCAGAAAGGGATAATGCACCTACTGGACGCGGCAGCCTCGATTCAGACGGGTGTGAGCGTTGTGCTGTGTGCAGGAAGCCCCGATACCAGTGAGGTCGAGGAGGAACTGGCTTCCCGCGTGGCCTCGATGGACAATGTGGTCTGGATCGACAGAATGCTCCCAAGAGAGCACGTCATACAGCTGTACAGCCATGCTGCGGTATTCGCCTGTCCGTCTGTGTACGAGCCCTTCGGCATAATAAACCTGGAAGCCATGGCGTGCGAGATACCCGTGGTGGCATCCCGGGTAGGAGGTATTCCCGAAGTAGTGGTAGACGGCGAGACGGGGCTACTAGTTCCACCTGCAGACCCTGCCGCCCTGGCAGAGGCGATCAACCTCATTCTGGGCTCAGAAGAACTATATGCCCGGTTTGGACGGGCCGGGCGCGCCCGCGTCGAAAAGCACTTCTCATGGCAGGCGATAGCGATGCGGACCCGGGAGGTCTACGAATCTGTGGTATCGGAGTGAACACAAGGCTCGTCGGGCGGCTTGAGTGTTTGGAATGTTGACACAACAATTCGGGCATGTTGCGTCACCGCGTCCACGATCTCAGCAGGGCAACCGCACACAACCTCTAGCAATTCCTGAACAGCTGCGTCAGGAGCACTCGTGTCGGCCTCAAGCAGCGTAGACAGATCCACGCGGAGCGACCTGCAGATGGCGGTGAGCGTTCGCAGCGATGGTTGCTTTTCGCCGCGCTCGATCTGCCCTATGTAGCTTGCGTTCACGCCGCACATCTCCGAGAGCGATTCTTGTGTCATCTTGCGTGCGAGCCGCGCTCTGCGTATTCGCATGCCTATGCAGGCCGATTCCGCGTCCACTGGGCTCACCTTCCTCAACAGCAATAGTACCCCTGAACGAGCAGGCATTGAATATACCGGGAGCACTACTTGAATGTCGTATTATGTGCTCGGAGTATTGATACGCAGCTTAACACGGCCAATGCCCGGATACTACGACCCGCAAGATACCGCCCGAGGTTATCATCCGGACGGGCGATACTCATTCGGCAGATGCTGTGCTAGGATGTGGAAGACGAGGTGATGGGAGGCGACGAGGTGCGCAGTCGCGAGGATCTGCACGACATACTCATGGAGTGCTCCGAACACCTTATGTGGGTAGACAGCATGTGGTCGGGGGCAGGCGACGAGGAACGAATGGAGATGTGTACTATGCTGGCACAAATCGAGCTCGAGCTTCAGCAACTGATTGAGACGAGGGACGTACCATGGCGCGTCTTCAGGCAGGCAACGGACCTAATGGCGCACGCCTCGCACAGCCTCAACCTGCTCTGCTATGCCGAGTACACAAAGAAACTGTCGCGCCTAGAGCGGCAGCTCAGGGCAGCAACAACAGATGAGGGATGGAATGCTTACCTCAAGATCGACACCCTAAAGTCGGATGAAACTGCACTCCGGGCCGCCCGGCAGTGTCCGGGATGCATGTGTGGTCACAAGCGGTACGATCAGTTCATGACCTCCAAAAGCTCGTAGACAACTCTCCCATCAGGCGCGGCTACTTCCACCCGTGCACCGCATGGTTGCCCCATGATCGCTCTGGCCACCGGCGATTCGCTCGACAGTCGGCCCGCCATGACCGAAGCGTGCTCTGGCGAGACTATGGCATACTGCATATCGAGCCCCAATTCCACATCGCGTATCTTGACCGTCGAACCAAGCCTGGGCACCGGCGGCCCCGCCCTGCCGGTGAGTCGGGGGCTTTCGAGCTCACGCGCGATGTCGGCAGCTTGATGGGCATGCGCCTCGCTGCCTGGGCCGGAAAAAACCACTCCGATTTCGCTCGCTGTCTCTTCTTCGAATCTGCGTACTGCCTCGAGCAGCGCCCCGGTGTCACGTGTCGAAGCATTGGCTGAGGGACGTGAGGAGCGAGGCATGGATAGGAACAGGTACATGTCTCCTCCCCGGTTTTCGTTCCGGCACACTCCTAGCGCGCGTTCAACGGTCCGCTCGAGCCTGGAGCCATGCTCCGACCCAAGGCTCAACAACGGGAGCATGACGAACTGCGATGAGCGGCGCATTGCTCGTGCGGCAGCCAAGACGGCGGCTTGGTCCGACCAGCTCAGAACTAGGCCGATGCGAGCTGCTCCCTGTCCTTCGGGCGGACTCATATCGGACACTGCGATGCTGTGTTCCGACCTCATCAGCACTGTCGCAAGCCTACCTCCGACCAGCCTGACCAGGTGGCGTGCGTAACCAATTTCGGTCCGGTCCCGCCCTTCGTGATCTGGGGCACGAACACCGAAGCAATCTGACGGTCTCACCCGCACGAGCACGTCCACGCCTCCCCTGGACCGGCCCGCCACACCAGTTGAAGAAGGTGCTTCGGTGCAGGCCGCCAGGAACTGATTGCGCCATCCGCTCTTGCCGAAAAGCACCCCGGCAGGCAACTCCAGGCATCCGAGGCCAAGTTCAGAGCAGGCAGACACGCATCGAGCTATGCGCTCCCGGGGAGACGGCGCGAAAGCCCCCGAAAGCGACGAAGGTCTGCCCGAAAAACCCACTCGCATGCGCTCACCTCCAGGCAACTGGTGCTAGGTTTCCCAGAAACGCCACGCAATAGTCGCGCCGTGGGTGTTTCAACGAGAAGCATCAAATGGCACATGGCCTGACCAGGTCTGTACAAAGGAAAAGCGTGTAGAAAGTCGAAAAGAAGCAGATAGACCCGAAAGCCAGGGAGGGGGCAGGCGTTTGCGTTGTACGGGGATGGCGTTTTCAATGTGCGTAATGATTCTGAGCATGTGTGCGTTCAGCGCCGCTGCCGCGCCGCCGCAGGGACCCTGGGTTCTCCGTGTTGAGCAGGGCGGGGCTTGGGCAGATATCCCCGATGCGGTCATAGACCTTGCGGGTCAGCCTTTCGTATCTGTGAGGGGCCTAGCTCAGGGTATTGGGGCCAGCCTGAGCTGGATTGACGTGACCCGGGAGGCTGTGTTCACATCCGACCGCACGGTAGCCATGCTGCGAGCAGGCGATCGGCAGGCCTACGTGAACGGCCAGGCTGTGACCTTGTCGGCGCCGCCTGACGCCGAGTCAGGCCGCATGGCCATTGCCGCCCCCGATATTCGCGCCCTGGGCCTCGTGGCGGAGATCGACGGGAAGTCTAGGGTCATTAAGGTGTCATGGCCCCGCAGCCGAATTAGGAGCGCTTCAGTGTCGGCGGAGCATGGCGTAGTTGCCGTCGTGATAGAGGGCGATACTCCATTTAGATACTCTGACTTCGTGCTGCGCTCACCCGACCGCGTGGTAATAGACATATACGACGCAGTGCTCGAGCCAAGCGTGTCTACGGTGGATGTCGCTGATGACATCGTCAAACGCGTTCGCGCCGCCATGAACCGGCCCGGGGTGGTGCGAGTCGTGGTCGACCTCGCTTCTGCGCTGGGGTATTCGGTCGAGTACACGGCCGGCGCGCCGGCCCGGCTGGCGATCAAGTTCCAGACACGGATAACCGACTTCTCGCTGGACGGCGAAGCACCCTTGCCTCGGCTTTCGGTGGCAACCACCGGCCGTTCTGCGTTCAGTTCACCGCAGTTGGATGCCGATGGGATCATGTTTATAGATTTCCCCTCTGCCCAGGTCTGCCTCGACCAGGCGGAGCTTGTGCCGGAAAGCGGACCTGTGAAATGGGCCAGGCTCGCCGCGCTGGAAGGTGGGGGTGCCCGGTTACGTGTCAAGCTTGAAGATGGGTATTCGGCAATAATGCGCGACCGGCTGTGCGATGATAACAGGGTAGTAGTCGACTTTGCGCTCACAGTGTGCAACGTGCGATCGCATGAGGGCCCGGGGTGCACCGTTGTCGACATCGCGACATCCGGCCCTGTGGAGTTCCGGCCATTTAGGTTGACCGAGCCGGACCGCCTGGTCGTAGATCTTCCTGGAGTCTGGGCGGCCGGCAGCCCTGCAGCGGAGGTGCATTCGCGCTCGGTGACCCAGGTCAGGCTGGCGCAATTCGATGAAGGTACTGCGAGAGCGGTGCTTGACCTCGGCGAGGCATGGGCGCATTCGTGGGACGTTTCGCCTGACGGCAAAGGGATCAGGCTGACAGTTGCTTCGTCCCCCGTGTTCGGTCGGACTGTCGTGATCGATCCGGGTCACGGCGGAACGGATCCGGGAGCAGTGAAGGACGGAGTGTACGAAAAGGATATAAACCTGGACATCGCATTGAGGCTCAGGCAATTGTTGGATTCGTCCGGAGCCAGAGTGGTCATGACACGAGAGGAAGACTCCAGTGTACAGCTGTCCGAAAGGTCCAGGATGGCTAACGAAGCCATGCCCGACGCCATTATCTCGATCCACTGCAACTCAACGACGTGGGACATATTCCCAAGCGGCACTGAGTCGTATTACTTCAACTCAGTGCCTTACAGCCAGGAGCTTGCCGCCTTGGTTCATACATGCGTAGTGCGGGAACTGCAGCTGATGGATAGAAAGGTGCGCCGGGGCGACTACCACATGGTGCGCGAAACGCGGGCCCCTGCTGTCCTGGTTGAAGTGGCTTTCATGAGCAACGGTGTGGACCTGCAGAGGTTGCGCGATCCTGAGTCCCGCCAGAAGGCGGCATCAGGCATGTTCAAGGGGCTCTCGATGTACCTTGGCAGCGAGATGTTCCGCAAGTGGCTTGCAGAGGCAGCCGGGAAAGTCGGCCTATAAGCTCTTGACCTATTCGGCTCGGCAGAGAGTATAATAGTCACATGCGATACGCAAGGATAGGCATACTGGATTCCGGGGTAGGCGGGCTCACTGTGGCGCGTGCGATCGCTGATGCGATGCCCGGCGCCCATCTCATATACTTCGGCGATACGGCCCGGATGCCGTACGGAGATAGGCCGCCGGATCAGATCACTCGATTCGCGCGCGAGATCATCACTTTTCTACTGGACCAGGGCGTGGACGCCGTGGCGGTGGCGTGCAATACCAGCTCTGCCCTGGCTCTACCTGCGATGCAGGGCGACTTCGATGTGCCCATTGTGGGCATGATCGAATGCGGGGCGGTAGCGGCGGTCGAAGCATCCCGCACAGGGCGGATCGGCGTGATTGCCACGGCAAACACTGTAGGGAGCGGCGCATACGGGAGGGCCATAACATCGTTGCGCCCGGCGGCTCACGTAGTGCAGCAGGCATGTCCGTTGCTGGTTCCCATGATCGAACGAGGAGAGGTATCAGGCGAGGAAGTCAGGCGCGTCGTGCGCGATTACATCCAACCTCTGCTGGCTGCAGACGTCGACTCAGTCGTGTATGGCTGCACTCACTATCCGTTCCTTGATGCCGAGGTCCGCGCGGCTACGGGGCCCTCGATTGCCCTGGTCGATCCGGCGATTCGGGTGGCCTGTGCCGTGAAGTCCGCCGTGCTGGCGCGCGACCCATCGCTTTCAGGGGAGCCGGGTGTGCAGACGATTCCTCCGCGCTTCATTACCAGCGGAGATCCCGAGGTCTTCGCCGGGCTAGTTCACTCACTTCTGGGCTGGCGCCCGGGCGAAGTGGAGAGAATCAGCATGGACGCAAAGGGGCTGACGAGCCGCAATGCTTGAGCTCACCGTGATTGGCAACCAGGGCCCATACGCCGGCCCGGGCGGCGTATGCTCCGGCTATCTGTTCTCTGCCAGATCCACTGCCGTACTCGTCGACTCGGGCCCCGGAGTCATGTCCGGCTTGCAGCGTCAGATCGACTTTCGCGGCCTGAGCGGCATCATCATTAGTCACTACCACCCCGACCACTGTTCGGATTTTCTTACTATGCGCTATGCTTTTCACCATGCCAACTCTTGTGGGCAGCTGCCTCGACCTGTTCCGCTCCTTATCCCCGAGCCTGGCTGGGAGAGCTTCGCCCGCGACTGGGTGGGGCAGCAGTACGCTGAGCTTTTCGATGTGGACCTTATCGGCGACGGCCGCACCGTGTGCCTGGGCGATCTCCGGTTTGAGTTCAGGCTCATGGCGCACTCGGTTCCTTCGTACGCCATGCTCATCAGGGAAGCAACTGCTCCAGGGGGCGGCAGGGCCCCTGTGGCCTACACATCGGATACTGGTCCGTGCGAAGCGTTGGATAGCCTTGCAGCCCAGGCACGCACCCTCCTTTCGGAAGCGGGTGCGGGCCGAGCCTATTCGGAGGGGTATGGGTCGCCGCGCCCCCCTTCGCCTGGGCACTTATCGCCTGCCGAGGCCGGTGCGATTGCACGGGCAGCCGGCGTGGACAGGCTTATCCTCACTCATTTGCATCCCGAGAGTCGGCCCCGGGAGATAGAGGCAGCTGCGAGCGAAGCCATGGGCGCCAGCGCCGAGGTCGCACAGCAGGGCCGCCGATACGCGCTGTAGCGCTGATACGCGCTGTAGCGCCGATACGTGTTCTAGCTCTGAACATATTGAGGAGTGGAGAGACGATATGCGAGTAGATGGAAGGGCTCCCGAGGAGCTCAGAACGGTTCAGATCGCAAGGCATTACATAAAGCATGCCCCCGGATCGGTCATGGTGGAGATGGGAGACACCCGAGTACTGTGTGCCGCAACATATGATGAACGTCCTCCGATGCATCGCAGGGGCAGCGGGCAAGGCTGGGTTACTGCGGAGTACTCCATGCTTCCATGCTCTACTCACGAGCGCACTCCGCGGGAGCGAAACACCGGCAGAATCGGAGGGCGCACACAGGAGATTCAGAGACTCATCGGTAGGTCGCTCAGGTCAGTGATGCGCCTTGCCGATCTGGGCGAGTGCACCATATGGGTTGATTGCGACGTGATCCAGGCCGACGGAGGCACCAGGACTGCTTCGATAACTGGTGCTTTTCTAGCTGTGGTGGATCTTCTGGCATCCATAGACAAGTGGCAGGGAAAGCCGCTGCCAGTGTCGGACTTTCTGTCGGCCGTCAGCGTAGGTATGGTCGACGGGCGACTCCTGCTTGATCTGTGCTACGCAGAAGACTCGCGCGCCGGCGTGGACATGAACGTAGTCATGACGGCTGGCGGTCGCCTCGTCG
Organism: Bacillota bacterium; assembly: GCA_035382325.1. Classification (GTDB taxonomy): domain Bacteria; phylum Bacillota; class DTU025; order DTU025; family DTU025; genus UBA5389. The sequence goes on from DAOTAC010000015.1 coordinate 10,628, forward strand.
AAGTCCAGGGTACGGCGGAAGGCGAGCCCTTCACGAGGCAGGACCTTGCCGACATGCTCGATTTGGCCGAGTCAGGCATCCGCAAGCTGTGTGATATGCAGCGAAACGCACTTGGGCCGTTGGCCGAGAGGATTGGTTCCGGCGGGGAGAACACCGGCGGGGGCATATGATGTCACGCCAAGTTGTTGGCAGCTTAGTTGTTGCCACCAGGAACCGGGGAAAACTTGCTGAGATCCGTGAGCTGCTCTCGCGACTTGACTTCACCGTAAAGGCTTTGGATGACTACCCCGGCGCGCCCGAGCCTGAAGAGACCGGGGCTACTTTCCGCGAGAACGCCATCATTAAGGCTAGCGCAGCCGCGTCCTTCACAGGCGAGGTGGCGGTAGCCGATGACTCAGGCCTGATGGTAGATGCCCTTGGAGGAGCGCCTGGAGTGATGTCGGCGAGATATGGGGGCAATGGCGCTTCCGACCAGGAGAAATATGAGAAACTCCTTGCTGAAATGAAGGACGTCCCAGATGCCGAAAGGACGGCAAGGTTCGTATGCGTTGTGGCTGTGGCCTCGCCGGACGGGTCCGCGAGTTCCGCCCAGGGCGTTGTCGAGGGGTCAATCGCCCGTGCCCCGCGCGGAATGGGCGGATTCGGGTACGATCCGGTGTTTCTCATTCCCGAGCTCGGCATGACATTCGGTGAGCTGCCGTCCGCCACGAAGAACGGCATGTCACATAGGGCGCGGGCGCTTGCAGCCGCTGAACCCCTCATCCTCGAGGCCCTATCCCAGTGGAACGCGCGCCACAGACGGGACTAGGATTTCGCCAGGCGCCACACCCGTCGATGGGATGTGCGGTCCTTGCTATCCGCCCGCGATATGCCGGCCGTCCGAGAGGGGCGATGTCGGGGCGTTGACTGGCCTCTGGGGCTATGGTAGACTCGGGATGTGCCGGGGCGTAGCTCAGTTTGGCAGAGCGCATGGTTTGGGACCATGATGTCGCAGGTTCAAGTCCTGTCGCCCCGACCATTAGGTTGAAACTTAATATGGCCCCAATGGTGATGATGGAGAGTAGTAAGGCCGGCAACCGTTCGGTCAGGGAGGGTGCGCCGCGACTGAAAGCGCCCCGGGTCGGTCCGGCATGAATTCGCTCCTGAACTGCACACTGAAAGCAGAGCCCACACAAGCGGCGCGCGAGTAGGCGGAGCCGGGCGCCTCCCGTTACAGGGGCAGGGCATCATGTGTGCCCGGGAAAGAGGCCTAGCGGCGAATATGGGTGGTACCACGTAGTCTGCGACTTGCGTCCCATGCGCAATTCCGCAGGCTTTCTTGTTTTGGAGGCGGAATCTACTATGAATCGCAGGCGGTTCCGGCGCGTCCGTCTTGATGAACTGCTGGTGCAACGAGGTTTCTTTGACGATGTGAAGACGGCCCAGGGATGGATCATGGCGGGAAGCGTCATAGTGGACGAGGTGCGAGAAGATAAGCCCGGAACCATGGTGGACGCCAATGCCGGCGTTCGCGTAAGGGGTACGGACCTTCCGTACGCCAGCCGGGGCGGGCTGAAGCTGGCAGCTGCCCTGGACGCATTCGGAGTGGACGTTCGCGGCCGAACGGCGATCGATGCCGGCGCCTCGACCGGCGGGTTCACTGACTGCTTGCTCGAACACGGCGCTGCCCTAGTCTACTCCGTGGATGTCGGATTTGGGCAGCTTGTGGGTAGGCTTAGGCAGGATCCACGTGTTCGCAACATGGAGCGGACTAACATCAGCGACGTGACACCTGGCATGCTTGATCCCCGGCCGTCACTGGGCGTTATCGATCTTTCGTATCTGTCGCTGCAACTATCCGTGCCCATAGTGGCGAACCTTCTCGATCCAGAGGAGGAGTCTGAGATTGTTGCGCTGGTGAAACCGCTTTTCGAGGTTGCATCGGCCGTTTCCGACCTGACCCGGGAGCAGTATCGCGCGGCCGTGTGGCGGGCACTCTCGGCCGGCACTCCGGCGGGGATGGCGCCCCGAGCTGTCATGGCCTCGCCTGTGCTGGGGTCACGGGGGACGCTGGAGTTTCTCGTTTGGTACACGGCAGGGCGGGGACTGATGCGCGATGTCGCGTCGGCACAGGTAGACGAAGCGATAGGAGCTGGCATGGATATTCTGAGCAAGGCACAAGGATGACAGGAGTGGTGCAGCATGCGAGATAAAGTCGAGGCCTTGGTGGAGCGTGCGCTGTCGGCGATAGAGTCGGCGAAGTCCGCCGAGGCGCTGGAAGAGGTGCGCGTAAGGATCCTTGGAAGGAAAGGCGAGTTGACTACCTTGCTGAGGCAGATGAAGCAGGTCGACCCTGACGATCGCCCGGCATTTGGCGCCATGGTAAACGCAGCACGAGATCGACTTCAGCAGGAACTCGATCGCAGGGGCCAGGCAATGGAAGTCCGGGAACGGGCTCGGCGACTCGAATCCGAGACCATCGATGTGACCATGCCGGGCAGAGTACGTGCATCTGGTGCTGTGCATCCCCTAACTCAGGGCATACGAGACGTCACGCAGATCTTCGTCGAGATGGGTTTCACTGTTGTCGAGGGGCCGGAGATCGAGACGGATTTTTACAACTTCGAAGCTCTGAACACGCCGCAGTCTCACCCTGCCCGAGATGTGCAGGACACTTTCTACATCAATGATTTCGTGTTGCTTCGCACGCAGACATCGCCCATGCAGGTCAGGCAGATGGAGAAGCAGGACCCGCCCGTTCGTGTGGTAGTCCCGGGGAAGGTGTACCGGCGCGATCCGATGGACGCAACTCACTCGCCTGTGTTTCATCAGATTGAGGGGCTGTTGGTCGACAAGGACGTGACCTTTGCCGACCTTGCGGGAACGCTTACCCAATTCGCTCAGACCTTCTACGGAAAGGATAGGAAAGTGAGGTTCCGACCTCACTACTTCCCGTTCACAGAGCCCTCAGCCGAGATGGATGTATCATGCGCTCTGTGCGGGGGGAAGGGATGTCGGGTGTGCAAGTACGAGGGATGGATAGAGATACTCGGGTCAGGCATGGTGCATCCCAATGTGCTCAGGGCCGTAGGCTACGATCCGGACGAACTGACGGGTTTCGCATTTGGAATGGGCGTAGAGCGGATAGTGATGCTCAAGTATGGTTTCGATGATGTGCGGCTTCTGTACGAAAACGATCTTCGGTTTCTGGCGCAGTTCTGATGAGGCCGACGAAAGAGGTGCTGGCGAATGCGTGTTCCACTACGATGGCTGAAAGACTATGTTGATATAGAGCTTGAACCTGAGCAACTGGCGGACGCTCTCACCATGAGCGGGACTAAGGTGGAAAGCATCGACAGAGTGGGCAGTGGACTGAGGCTCGTCACGGCGGGACGCGCCGTGTCGGTTACTCCCCATCCCGAGTCCGACCGCCTGCGAATTGTTGTCCTGGATATCGGCCCCCGCCAGGCGCCGCGGCGCGTGGTGACGGCCGCAACGAATGTGACCGAAGGCTGTGTCGTACCTGTGGTGCTGGCTGGAGGGTCGCTGGTCGATGGGGAAGAGATCGGGGAGGCGGAGTTCGCGGGCGTCAAGTCCGAGGGCATGCTCCTTTCCGCCAGGGAACTGGGCGTTTCGGAGGACGGCTCGGGGATCCTGCTTCTGCCGGACTCGGTGAAACCAGGCGATGACATAGTGGATTCGCTGGGGCTGCGCGATGACGTTCTGGAGCTCGAGATAACTCCGAATCGTCCGGATTGCCTGTGCATGGTCGGGGTCGCCCGCGAACTAGCTGCCATAACCCGTAAGGGACTGCGCATGCCCCTTACGGGGTGCCCCGAAGCGACTCAATCCGCTCGCGATCTGATCAAGGTAGTGATTGAGGCGCCTGATCTGTGCCGCCGGTACTGCGCAAGGGTGGTCCGGCGCGTGCGGTCCGGGCAGTCGCCCATATGGATGCAGGCGCGTCTTGCGGCTGCGGGCGTCAGACCCATCAGCGCCGTGGTAGATGTGACCAACTACGTGATGCTCGAACTCAACCAACCCCTCCACGCCTTCGATTACAACAGGGTAGCCCAGCATACAATCGTCGTGAGGCGCGCCCAAGCCCATGAGCGGCTGACCACGCTCGATGGGGCTGAGCGGGAGCTCAACACCGACATGCTCCTAATCGCCGACCCCAAGAGAGCACTGGCTGTAGCAGGCGTCATGGGCGGACTGGCATCCGAAATAACCGAAAGCACCGACACGGTGCTCCTCGAATCCGCTTGTTTCGCGCGACAGAGCGTGTGGCGCACTTCCCGAACCCTGAAGCTGCGCACTGAGGCATCTTCACGATTCGAGAAGGGGCTTGATCCGGCCATGGCGCCGCCCGCGCTGGACCGCGCCGCGAGCCTGCTCTCCCAGATGGGAGCGGGTGAGGCTTGCAGCGGGATTGTCGATGCGTACCCATCGCCGGAGGCGCCGGTGGTCGTAGAGACCACGGATCGATGGATTGAGCATCGCCTGGGCTCGGGGATTGGGGCGGACGGCATTGCGGATTGCCTCGCCAGGCTAGGCTTTGGTGTGGGCGTTCGGGCTAGCCAGGATGGGGCGACGAAGATGACGGTGAGTATCCCTTCTTCCAGAGGAGATGTTCGGGAACCTATAGATCTCGTGGAGGAGGTCGCTCGTATCTGGGGGTACAACGAGGTGCCTGCCACCATCCCCGAGGGTACTCTGCCGGGCGGCTACTCAGAGGAGTATGCCTTTTTCGAACAGGTGAAGCAGGCTCTGGCAGGCGCAGGAGGCAGTGAGGCTCTCACGTTTCCATTCGTATCCGAGGCAGATTTCGACGTGATGGGGTTTGCGCCCGAGGACCCTAGGCGTGAGGCGATACGAGTAGCTAATCCACTGGTGGAAGAGCAGTCGCTAATGCGCACTACGATGTATCCAGCGATGCTGGCTGCGCTGAGAACCAACATCAACAGGAGAAGACGCGGGGTCTTCCTCTTCGAAATAGGCAGAACGTACACCCCCACTGATGCGGTCAGGGCGGGGCTCGAACCCTCCCGCGGCGAGACGCCGGCAGTGGAAAGACC
>DAOTAC010000016.1:0-12791 GCA_035382325.1 Bacillota bacterium
CTCCGTCTTCGGACTCCACCAGGCGGACCCGTGCCAGAAGAGGTTGGTCTCCAGGCTGCTCAATCGATGTAAGCAAGTCCAGAAAGCGCGACCGCGGCGCCGTCAACGAGCGGGCCGTATTGCGCATGACATCATCTAGGAACAACGCCGCCGAGCTCGATTGCTCGGTCTGGGCGCCAAGCACGTCTCCCACTGGATCACTCGTCACAAATACCCACGACTTGTAGCGGAATTCCCTATCGCGGGCCAACGCATCAAGGGCCCTCGCGACTCCACCGCGGGCGAACCGTTCGCCAAACACCAGAGCCCTCACATGGGCTCGGAAAAGCACCTTGGTCGACCTACCATTCAGCTGGCGAACAGCATCCCACACCGTGTCGCCCACCGACCTCACTGTCCACGACTCCTGCTTCTCCCCTTCTGCGGGCTTGGCAGACGGGAGCGCCACTTGCGCCCAGACCTCTATTCGGCCGTCTGCCGTTTCGTCTACGCCCAGGCCGAGCACGAACCCGACACTTTCAATCTCCCGCGCGTCTCTGCATCCAGTGACGGACGCCGCAGCCAGCAGGCACACAAGCATGGCAACGGTACGCCCCCACCGTCGTCCGGCCCGCGCAGCGCCTGGCTTCGTCTTAACGCGCATCCTTGCCACGGACATTCTCGCCCCCTCTTCGCGAGCCCCGAACGACGGCGCCCACCAGAAGCACGACAGGCAACGCTATCGCATACCATACTGAGTATTTCACGAACATGCTCAGGTAATCGAATGTCTCCAGCACAGTCTTGGGGATCAGGCTGAGTGCAGTGCCCAGCAGCGCATAGGGAATGATGAGGGGGCGGTAGTCACGAAGCCCGAGTACGTCGGCGACGGACGTGATCGATGCGTAGAACACCGCCGCCAGTTTCAGTAGGGCAGCTGAGAACCACAGCGCGAGAAAGAGTATCTCCGCCCTCTCGAGGAACTGCCCGAAGCCGACCATCCTAGCAGTCTCGAGCACCGGAAACGTAACACGCGATATCCCTCGGACGCCCAGCATCATCACTCCAAACCCGGTGGCAGTGGCCATAACCACCATTCCCGCAGCCACGCCTGTAGCCATCGCCCGGGAGGCGCTGCGCTTGTCCTTAAGGTGCCTGATAAACGCCAGAACTACGACACTCTCTCCTGCATAGGAAGCGGCCAGAAACCCACCGTGGATGAGCGGCCTAAGCCCGTTGCCGACAACAGGCAGCAGACGTCCGGGTACCACCACAGGGACGGCCAGGGCAGTCAACACCAGAAGCGAGATTACCACCAGGGTGAAGAAGATCAGCGATACTCGGGCAATGGCCTCGATTCCCAGGTAGGCCGCATAGATGATCAGAGCATAGAAGACGCCGCTTATGATGATTGGGGGAGTAGTCTGCAAGAATGCGATCCATATCGCCAGCACAGACTCGCGCGATCCAAGGCCCAGCACCACGGTGCAGTACGCGGCAAAGGTGAGGCCTATCAGCTTGCCCAACGGAGCGCCGAATATCCTCTCTGCCATGCGGACAAGGCTGTGATCAGGAAAGCGCGCCGCCAGATACCCGGCGAGGACGACTATGCCAAGGCCGATGACCCCACCTATCAAAGCGGATATCCACGCTGCCGTGCCGGCTACAGGAACCAGAATCCTCGCCGCAGCCAGAAACCCTGTGGCGAAGACTATCATCGCCGTGATCACGACTATCTGAGTGTAGTAGATCTCATCTTTGGGCCTATCGCCCGCGGTCTCCGCCGTCCCCTTGGTCTCCGCCGTCCTTGCCGTCTTCATCGCCTCCTTGGGACTCCCTACGTGCCATCTCAGCTACTCCCGGCTCCCATGTGCGTATAAACTTCTTCTGACGCACCTCATCCAGCGGTTCGGGGTACTCCGGTCGTTTGTTGAAGGTGAACACCGGCGAGCGCCATACCACGTCGCGCAGTGAAGGTCTGGGTTTCATCAACGGCTCAAGATACGGGACTCCGAAGGATGACAGCGCCCCCAGATGCAGCGCGATAGCCATGAGCCCCGCCATGAGCCCATACAGCCCCAGCCAGGCAGAGAGGAAGAGGAGCGGAAACCTGAGAAGCCTGATCGCCAGGCCGGTTGGGTAGTGCGGGATGGCGAAGGAAGCCAGGCCGGTCACTGCCACCACTATCACCATGATTGGGCTTACAAGTCCGGCCGACACGGCCGCGTCTCCAAGCAGGAGAGCCCCCACAAATCCCATAGTCTGCCCTACCGGATCAGGTAATCGAACAGACGACTCCCTTATCAGCTCGAGGGCCACCTCCATGAGCAAGGCCTCAACAAGAACGGGGAACGGCACCGGCATGTGCGATCCGGCGATCGCTAGGGCAAGCTTAGTGGGGAGCATCTCCTGATGGAACAGGGATATGGCCACGTACAGCGCGGGAAAAGTGAGCGCAATCACTCCAGCGATGAACCTCAGAGCACGCAGCGGGCCGCCGTACGGGAACCGCTCGTAATAGTCTTCGGGAGACTGAAAGAAGCTCGCTAGGTTGCCCGGGGCCATGAGCGCCATGGGGCTTCCATCGACGATTATGCCCACAAGACCCTCTGAAAGCCCTGCGCAGAAACGGTCGGGGCGCTCTGTGTACTGTATCTGAGGAAAAGGCGAGTAAGGATAGTCTTCTATGAACTCCTCAAGCAGACCGGAATCAGGGAGGATGTCAGTGTCGATGTGGTCGATGCGTTCTCTGATTGTCGCCACCAGACGCGGGTTAGCCAGCCCGTCGATATAGGCAATGACGATATCGGTCTTGGATCTACGACCCACCTTCGTCGAGTCCATCCTGAGGTCGGGGGTGCGCAGGCGGCGCCTGACCAGTGCGGTGTTGGCGCGCAGTAGTTCGGAGAAACCCTCGCGCGGCCCGCGAACCACCTTCTCGGTGTGCGGTTCCTCGATCCCCCTGTGCTCCCAGCCCTTGGCTTCGAACACTACGCACTGACGCGCGCCCTCGATGAACAGTGCCGCCTCGCCGGTCAGAACGTGCTCGACGACCTTGTCGATGCAGGACAAGACGGAGATCTGCCCCGATGGAACGATATGCGTCATGAACACTGAGGCGATGTTGTCGCGGCCCAGCGCACTCGCATCTAGTGTGGGCACCCGCTCAGCAAGCATCACAGAACGCAGCGCGATCAGGTTGACGACATCGCGCGATGCAAGGCCTTCGATGTAGAAGAGCAACCCTTCGATCTCAGGGTTGGTCCAGATGATCAGGCGGCGGATAATCACATCCGGGCTACCTTCGCCCATAAGGTCGCGGAGTCGTCGTTCGACGCCTTCCAGCGTATCGGGGATCGGCGGTTCTGGCAGCGCAGCATCGGAATCACGCGGCGTCCCGGCATCCTCGCCCTCGGGGCCGGCGGTCCCGATTCCGTCCGCGACCTCTTCCAGTGGCAACAGCGGCCGTCCCAGCATCATCCTGGGCCTGCGCATGCCGCCGCGGGCCAGTCTGCGAAGGAATCTCACTGCGAACACTCCTTCGTCCGATGTCGGTCTTACCATATCAATCTGCCCATGCGGGGGAAAAATAATGTGGGAGAGACAATCGTCTCTCCCACACCATGTTCATTCGTGTTTGCACCGCACTACGGGGGGTCAGGCTACCGTCTGACTAGCGAAACTTCCGCTTTCGGGCAGCTTCAGACTTTTTCTTCTTCCGCACGCTAGGCTTGTCATAGTGCTCGCGCCTGCGAATCTCGGCCAACACACCCGACTGCTGGCACTGCCTCTTGAAACGGCGGAGTGCACTGTCTAGCGATTCATTCTTGCCGACTCTGATCTCTGACATACGGATACCCCCCTCTCCGTGCGAGAATCAACCAACACCACTGCACGTAGCTCCGTGGATCCGTACCGTGGACCACGAGGCAATCTTGTCAAATTATACTTCACGCGTTCCGGCAGTGTCAATCTCACCCCGACCCGGTTTCGCCGGTTCAACCCGGCGGCCAGCCCATAACTCGCCCGCCGAGAACGTGAAAATGCAGATGGCCTACGCTCTGCCCCGCATCGGGCCCCGAGTTGATCACGACGCGGTAACCGCTCTCACCCAGGCCTTTCCCCTTGGCCAACTTCGCTGCGAGCCGAAGTGCCCTGCCCACAAGTTGGTCATGACGTGAATCTACATGGCCCAGGCTGGGAATATGTTCCCGCGGTATTATGAGCATGTGTACAGGCGCCTGAGGGTTGACATCGCCAAACGCCAGCAACTGATCGTCCTCGTAAACCAGGGACGCAGGTATCTCCTTCGCTGCTATCTTGCAGAAGATGCAATCACCCATCATTCACACCCCCTCTGCTGACCCTTCTACGACTCCCCGGACAAAACCTTCCTGGGCCTCGGTGACTCGCACCGCAGCCATCGCACCGGGCGACGGGGCCGAACGCCCGTTTTCCGTCGCTCGGCTCGCAACAACCCGAACATAGCTGCCGGTCAGCCCTTCACACACTGCTCCGCACGACTTCTCCACCAGCACCTGCACGGTCTGACCCATAAGGCCCCGATGGAACTTGAGAGCCAGTTCGCGCCCGAGGGCGATCAGCCGTTCACTGCGGCGCTGTTTCTCCTCCTGCGCCACCTGCCCTGCTAAGCCCGCCGCAACGGTGCCACGGCGCCTGGAATATTGAAATACGTGAAGGCGCGAGAATCCCACCCGGCCACACAGCGACATGGTCGCCTCAAAGGCTGGTTCATCCTCGCCCGGGAATCCGACTATCACGTCGCTGGTCACGGCAAGATCCGGAACGCGCGCGCGGGCGCGGGCTACAACCTCTTCGAATTCGGCGCCGGTGTAGCGACGGTTCATCCGCCTTAGCACTTCATCATCGCCGGATTGCAACGGCACATGCAGATGCGGACAGACTGCAGGTTCAGACCCCATAATATCGAGAAGCCTATCGGTAACATCCGTGGGATCTACCGAACTTACGCGCACGCGCGCAATGCCCTGGGCGTTCGCTGCCATTTCGAGTACATCGGCCAGACTCGGCGATCCCCCAAAGTCGCGCCCGTAGGCTCCCAGGTCGATTCCTGTGAGCACTATCTCGCGGAACCCCCGGGCAGCCAGGCGCCGTACCTCCTCGCGGATGTGTTCGAAATCCCGACTTCTCACCGGACCGCGCACATAGGGGACCTTGCAGTACGAGCAGAAGTTCTCGCACCCGTCTTCAATCTTGATGTAGGCGCGGGTGCGCTCGGCCGTGCCTTCAGAGGGAAGCTCTTCATAGACGCGGCACTCGCCTACTTCGGAGACGAGCATGGCCGGAGCGCCTCCGTTCTCGGCAAGGTCGATAACGGCCCGGACGATGCCGGCGCGATCCGACGTGCCCGACACCACCGAGGCCCCCGGAATCGCTGCCACCTCGCGGGGCGACGCCTGCGCATAGCAGCCCGTCGCCACGATCACGGCCTCAGGATTTCTGGCGTGGGCCCTCCGAATTAGCTGACGCGACTTCTTATCGCCCATTTGCGTAACAGTGCAGGTGTTCACCACGTACACGTCGGCCCTGTCGCCAAACGGTACCACATCAAAACCGGCCTTGCTGAACTCCAGTGCAAGCGCGTCCGAGTCATACTGATTCACTTTGCATCCAAGGGTGGCAATGGCAACCCTGCGCACAGTCAGTCTCCTTTTGTGTCTGTTCTTCGTCTATTCTATCATGCCTATCCTGCGCAGGGCTCGAAGAAGCGGGACGCCAACGGCGAACACGGCAACTGCCTCGCCCGCAGCAACCGACAACATCGCCGCAGGGATGGTCCATGCATGGATCTGCATGTTCGCCACGAAGGGAAGATATCCGCCCACTACGAGGCCATTGACTAGTATGGGGAAGAAGTACGCCATACGCGAACCGCGGTACCTGTAGGTCAGGTAGGCGGCCGCTGCCGTGGCCGCCGTCCCGAGAATGATGTCGACTATCCCGAAAGGCCCGGCTGTGTTGGCGATAAGCGCGCCCAGCGTTAGGCCTACTACAGCCTCGGGCCACACCATGGGAAGCAGCGTAAGTCCCTCAGCCACCCGCACCTGGAGGACCTTGTAGGAAATGGGGGCGAGAAGCAGGCACAGGCCGGCATACACGCCCGCTATCACCGCTGCGCGGGCTATATACCTAGTATGTACATTCATTCTCGCATCCCGCCCCCTTGTCATGCTGCCACGAGACTCCTCAGGGAAACCTCTAGGTGCGGTCCTAACTTGCTTTATTGTTCGCCGCTACTCCGAAGGTTACACCAGATCACTGACCCACTCCAGCCTGAGCTCGCCGCCACCAACAGGTTTTCCTGATTCGTCGAGGAATGTGAACACAATCTTCACAGGTCGCGGGTAGATCGCCAACCAGTCTAGGGTGGGCACGATCTCCTCGCCATTATTGAGCTCGGCAAGGGGCTTTGTAACGCTGAAGAAGCCCATCGTCCCCGGAAGCGTGATCGCCTCGTCCAGCTCGCCGCCTGCAGGCAGATTAGGGTTCTCTACCTTCCCCCCGTCAGTATCCTGATAAGCGAGGATGACACTCTTCACCGTGAACAGCCCGAAACCGTCAAGCGTGATGGTCCCGGTCGCATTGATGGGCTCGTCGACCCTCAGTCGCACCGGATTGGGGCTGAACGTCAGTGAAATCCTCGGAGGGCCTAAGCTGCACCCCGCAAGTGTGGTGGCCATGACCAGCAAGAGCACTGCGATAGCGATAAGCGAAATACGTCTGTTCAATTGCTCCACCTCCAGCAGGCCTCTTATTGGAGTCGGATGCTCGCAAAGAGGTCGTTACCGTATATATCGGCAAATCCGTGGAGGAAATAAGGCAGGGGCCCGAGTAGCGTAGACTGCCCGGGACCCCTCATGGACGAACAAGCATTTAGCCTTGAGGCTCGGTAACCTCGACCTCAATGACTATCGGGCTTAGGCCGTAGCCTGCGCCAGGTTTGACTGTGAAGACCGCATCCGTAGCCTCGAGCACATCGGATTCCCATAGATCCACAGGTGCAGCCAAACCCTCGATATCCTGCAACTTGACAGATGCGACCTTGTTAAGCGGTGTGATCAGCAGGTTGATCGGCAGATTCGTAAGCTCCGCGATAGGATCATCGGTTCCATCCTTGAAGAACTCCACATCGAGTTTCTCGTACATCCCGCCGGCCAGCCAGCCGGTCATAGTGAGAGTCAGCGTACCCTGAATAGCCGCCTCGCTCGTAAGCTCCAGCGGATCCGGCTGAATCTTGCCCGTGATAGTAGCCTTCAAGCATCCAGTGGTCATTGAGGCGAGCACCACGACTGCGAGTATGGCCACGAGTCTCAAGATGTTTGCCCTCTTCATGTTTCGGCCCTCCTCCTTCTAGTGGGTTGTGGTGGAGATCTTTCCCCCTGCAAACCTTGTGGGAGTATTCGCTCACGCGTGGTCGATTCCTGCCGGTATTCTCGATAATTGGGGGAATTATCAGGCCCGTACAGCAACGAGCCCGCCTCCAGCCCGGCAGAGGGGGCATGGAAGCGGGCACATACTCATGAGGCGCAGGTTCTGTGTGCCCTCTGCTATTGCTGCATTGACGCCCGTCCTATGTGCTGCTTAAGCACGGGTAGCGGAGTGACGCCCACTAGTTTGTCGACGGGTTTGCCGTTTTTGAAGATAATGAGCGTAGGGATGCTCATCACCCCGAACTGGCTGGCCGAATAGGGATTCTCGTCAACGTTCAGCTTCGCCACCTTGACGGTGCCGTCAGCATATTCACTCGCCAGATTGTCGATTATCGGGCCCTGCATCCGACACGGCCCGCACCAAGCAGCCCAGAAGTCGACAATCGATACCCCGGTATGCCTCGCAATCTCCGACTCAAAAGTAGCGTCAGTAACAACAACAGGCTTACTGTTTGTCGCCATGTAAATTCCGATCCTCCCTTACAGATCCCGCCCCGGCGGCGCACCGCGCGCGAATGCCTTCACTATTGTGCGCATCGTGCCCTCCGCTAACTCCTGTATACGGTAGGGGGGTATCCGTTGAGACTATTATATGGTGGCATGGTCCGTATGTCAACATACTCTACCAGCACATACTCCACCCACCAGACCCGTGCCCAGCCAGGCTACCCAAACTCCCCCAGCTCATACATTATGACCGTAGCTGCAGCCAGACCCGCCGTTTCGGTGCGGAGAATCCGCCGCCCAAGTGTCACCGTCAAGGCTCCGTAACGTTTGGCTAGTTCCACCTCGTAGTGTGAGAATCCTCCCTCGGGTCCGATGATTAGGGCTATCCCGGGAGTTTTTTCGAGATCGATGTCGGCCAGCGCTCCTCGGAGGCCTCGCTCCTGTTCGAGTTCCCACGGCATGACAAGTAGCACGCCCTGGGACGAAAGCTCGATAAGGGCGTCCTCAAGCCCGAGGATATCCTCTACCGGCGGCAATGCGCCGCGGCCGGCCTGCTTGGCGGCCTCCGCTGCTATCCGCTGCCACCGGAGCACCCTGCGTTCAGCCGAATCCGAGTTGGTTCGGGCTACAGAGCGCTCGGTTAACACGGGCAGGAATCTGGACACGCCGATCTCGGTACACTTTTGCACTATGAGGTCCATTTTGTCGAGTTTGGGGATGCCTTGCGCTAAGGTCAGGGGCACGCGCGGTTCGCCCGGTCCTGATTCTCGCTCTGCCTCGATTACAGCAGCAACGCTCGTCTCGGTGGTGTGCGCAATGCGGGCTATGTACTCGCGCCCAGAGCTGTCCACTATCGACAGTCTGTCGCCATGCCCCATCCTGAGCGCACGCACAATATGCCGGGCATCGCGCCCCGCTATCCGAACCACGCCGTCTGCGATTGCATCAGACGGCACAAAGAACCTGCGCATATCGTCTGTCTCCAAGAATAGGTCAAGATGACTCGGCCGCCGAGACCAGAGTAATCCAGTCCTCAACCTGAATGCGTTGGATGATGCGGTGACCGGCCGTGCAGAGTGCCTGCTCAACCCGGGCAGCGTGTTTCTCTACGAAACCGGAACAAATGAAACGACCGGCCGGGGCGAGCACGCGCGGAAGTTCCGGCATCAACTCGATTACCACGTCGGCCAGAATGTTGGCCACAACTACGTCGAATTCCTGCAACACGCCCGTGGCGAGATCGCCCCGGCGGATGACCACACGATCCTCCACTCTGTTCGCAGCAACGTTGTTCCTTGCCACGCTCACCGCAACGGTGTCGATATCGATGCCTACCAAGCTACCGGCGCCCAGCCTAGCGGCGGCTATGGAGAGCACGCCCGAACCGCAGCCTACATCGAGTATGCTTGCGCCGGGCACGACTGACTCCTCCAAAGCGATGATGCATCCCCGGGTGCTTTCATGCTGCCCAGTTCCGAAAGCCTCTCCGGGATCGAGGAGCACCACGGCCTCGCCCGGTGCAGGAGTGTAGTCTATCCACGATGGCACAATCACGACGCGTTGACCAATGTGGTCGACATGGTAGTACTGCTTCCAGGCGCCGGCCCAGTCTTCGCCCGCTACCTGCGCCACACAGATGGCGGGACGCACGCCGGCAGCGGCAATTGCAACTCCGGGGTCGATGCCGAACGCGGCGTCCAGAGCCGACTGGATGGATAGAAGCCGGCTTTCCAGTAAGTCGTCTGCGGGATAGTAAGCCGTTACTCTGATCAGCTCACCAGGTGCGATGTTGTCCGGGAAGAGCTTGCCGTCTGCGTTAGCGGCTTCAGCCAACCGGCGCATCAACAAGGGGCCGGTGAATGCGATTCCACCAGCCCCGGCATCGCGGAAGACCTCTGCGGCCAGCTCACTGCGGTCATCGGGTACTTCAACCCACACTTCCGCCCAGTTCACCCAGTCACCCCATCCGTCTCGGTCTTGTCTCGATCTCGAGCGCATGTACGAACGCGTTATCCCTGCTCGGCCCTACCGAACAGACCCTGACGTCTCTTCTTGTTGTGGCCCTTGGGCCGAGCGCCGCCTGACTGCAGCTCGGCAAGCTCCTGGAAGAGCTCTCTCTCCCTGACGCTGAGGCGTGTAGGCGTCACTACTGTAACCCGGACGACCATGTCGCCTTTTCCGAACCCGCGCAGCGCAGGCACTCCGCGCCCGCGCACACGATACTCGGCGCCGCTCTGAGCGCCGGCTGGAACCTTAACCTTCACATCCGCGCCGTCGATGGCCTGTAGGGTCAGTTCATCGCCCAGAGCAGCCTGAGCAAATGATATGGGGACCTCTATGCGCAGGTCATTGCCGTCGCGCTGGAACCGCGAATGAGGCAAGACCGTGACGTACACCCACAGGTCACCTGGCGGACCGCCGAACGTGCCCGAATCACCTTCGCCTCTCACACGAATCCGGGCCCCGGTGTCCACTCCGGCAGGCACCTCTACCTCAAGGCGAACAGCCTCGCGCACACGCCCTGCGCCTCGGCACTCATCGCACGGGCTTTCGATGATCCTGCCTTCGCCGTTGCAGCGCGGGCATGTGGTGACCCGGGTGAACATCCCAAAAGGAGTGCTGCTCACTGATTGCACTTGGCCACGCCCGCCGCATTCTGGGCATGTTGCCCTGGATGTGCCGGGGCGTGTGCCCTCGCCGCCGCAAGACTTGCACATGCCCATGCGGTCTACGCGCACTGTCTTGGCGGCGCCTGCTACTGCTTCCTCCAGTGTTATCTCAACAGACTGCTTGAGGTCGTGGCCACGCGCCGGGCCTGAACGGGCAGAGCGGCCGAACGGGCTTTCGCCGAAGAATGCATCAAATATGCTGCCAAATGGGTCAAAACCTCCGAAGTCGGGTGACCAACCTCCCCCGACCCCTGCCCCATCTTCCGGCCCGAACCTATCGTATCGCGCTCGCTTTTCCTCATCGGAAAGCACCTGATAAGCTTCGTTTATCTCCTTGAACTTCGACTCGGCTGAAGGGTCGTCAGGATTCACATCCGGATGATACTTGCGGGCCAGGTCCCAGTAGGCCTTTTTGATGTCCGCCTCCGATGCGTTCCGTTCCACTCCAAGCACGTCGTAGTAATCACGCGTCGCCGTCGCCAACACCGCCTCATTCGCCAGATTCGCACAAGTCCAGCCGGGCCAAGATGTCCGACAGGCCTTCGGCCATGTACCCCACGAGCGCGGTCGCCATCGCGTAGTCCAGTCGCGTGGGCCCCACAACAGCAACGGCACCTACTACCCTGCCGGCCACACCGTACGGCGCACTGATCACACTGCACGACTGTAGTTCGTCCACGGCGTTCTCAGAACCGATTGTGACCAGCGTTGCCCCAAGTCCTCGCGAACCTGCATCGGCTAATGCCTGGAGCACTGAGTCGTCGGATTCCAAGAACTCCAACACGGGCCGGGCGCGGCCTACATCCTTGAACTCCGGCTGTGCAAGCAATTGCATCAGCCCATCAACATATACCCGTTCCTCATCTGACGAATGCATCGCCGCAAGCAGCAACTCGAACATTTGATCCAGGAACGTTGCATACGCCGAAAGCTCCGCCTGGATCTCGCGCAACACCGCTCCGCGCATCTGCGCCAGTGTGCTTCCGCGAAGCCTGTGGTTGAGTATGTGCGATATCCTGTCCAGGTCAGATGGGTGCATTGCATGTTCCATCGACAGCACACGGTGCTCAACTAGGCCCGAATTGGTCACCACCAAGACGAGAACCGTTTCGGAGCTGAGCGGAACGAGCTGTATATGGCGTATCTCGGCCGTCCTTGCCGCAGGCCCCACCACCACTGAAGCGCACTGAGATATCTCTCCCAGCATCCTGGCGGTGGTTCTGATAAGCGCACGAATCTCATCCCGACGTCTCTCGTATTCGGCCCTGATGCGCTTCTCCTCAATCCCGGTCAGATCCCTTCCGGTCATGAGAGTATCCACATAGAACCGGTAGCCCTTATCCGAGGGTATGCGGCCTGCGGATGCATGCGGTTGCTCGAGATAGCCCTCATCCTCAAGGTCAGCCATTTCGTTGCGTATCGTAGCCGAACTGACCCCAAGCCCGTACTTTCGTGCGATGGTTCTCGAACCCACCGGCTCCGCTGTTGTGATGTAGTCATCGGTCACCGCACGAAGAATCGCCTTCTTGCGGTCTGCCATGTTCTCCGCCATCGCTTCTCACCCCTTGTTCGCTCCTGCAGCCTTCACAGCCTTCCTCGCGACCGCCGCGCTCGTCACACTGGCAGGATCCCTTGTGCTCGCTGGCTTCCTCGCGCTCGCCGGATTCCTCATGCTCGCCGCCCGGACGGTATCGAAAGCCCGCATCAACAGGCCAAAGTTAGCACTCGTAGGCTGGGAGTGCTAATGAAAACATAGCACTCCACCCTGTCCATGTCAAGATTCGGACGACCGTACGGCGACGGCTCCGCAGCTTAAGCCGGGTTACGTTTCGTGCGGACGTGCATGTACGGGCTGCCAACGCGAGCAGCACGAGGCTGAGAATGTCGCCCGATTCTGCCCGCGGGCCTTCGGGAAGGCGGTGGCGCTGTACCATATGCGGTACGCAATCACATCCGGTGCCCTACGGGACACCTTTTTCGGCCATCCTGTGTCGGTTTGCACAGGCCCCTCGGAAACCCTGGCCCACAGGGCACAGGTTCATGGAAGCCATCGGCTGTTGTCGTGCGTGGCGAAATCCTCGGCTGCGCAAACCCCAGCTAGGGCGCATGGGCTGATTCGGTCGGCATCGACTATCGGGAGCGGAAGGTCGTCGCTGATCACATCCTGTACCCTACGGGACACCTTTTTCGGCCATCCTGTGTCGGTTTGCACAGGCCCCTCGGA
>DAOTAC010000016.1:12891-15247 GCA_035382325.1 Bacillota bacterium
AACCCTGGCCCACAGGGCACAGGTTCATGGGAGCGGGAGGAACTGCCTAGACACATTCGACAAACACCCTGTTCGCCAGCAAGAAAGCGTCAGGCGCGAGGCGTATACGCGGGCCCAAGTGCGAACCCGTGCCCCGATCCAAGCTCGAATTGATGATTTCCACTAGGCCGCGTGAAGCGAGTCGTTGAAAACGTGCAGCGTATTCGCTCACGAGGTCGACTCCGTACTCCTGCGATAGTGCACCCAGGTCCACCCCGACCGACATTCTGAGTCCCACCATCAGGGCATCCTGGGCTTCGTCGTGCGCAGTGCGCATTTCGCGGCCAGCCACAGGCAGGTCGCCACGCCTTACGGCATCAATGTATTCCCTCACCTTTGGAGTGTTCCACGACCGAATTCCGCCGCCCGGCGCTGGCGCAGAGGCTGCGAAATCGAAAGAGCCTGGTGTCGGGGCCGAGGCCGTGGTCGGGTCCAAGGCCGAAGCCGTGGTCGAGGCCGGCACTGGTGCTCCGGCGCGGACGCGAACATGCGAATGCGCAGCAGCGCCCAGCCCTATGTATTCTCCGTTGCGCCAATACCCCATGTTATGTCGGCTTTCGAAACCGGTCCGGGCGAAGTTGGATATCTCGTAACGTGCGTAGCCCGAAGCAGTTATGCGCTCCACAAACAAGTCGTAAAGATCGGCAGCATCATCATCGTTAGGAACACTCACCGCCCCAGCCCGAGCAGCATCAGCGAGTGGTGTGCCCGGTTCCAGCGACAAGCAATAAGCGGACACGTGTTCGGGCCCTAGGTCGATCACCGCGGCAACCGCATTCTCCAGCGAGCCGCGGGTCTGGCCGGGGGCCCCCAGTATGAGATCTACGCCTATGTTGCCAAAGCCCGCGGCGCGGGCGTCGCAATAGGCACGTAAGCAATCGTAAGCAGAGTGTATGCGTCCGAGAGCAACCAGCTCTTCGTCAGCCAATGACTGGAAGCCCAGCGACAATCGGTTCGCTCCGGCCACGCGCAGCTCAGCGAGGCCCGCATGATCCACGGTTCCCGGGTTGGCCTCCACTGTGACCTCAATATCATCAGCCGGCCCAACTGTGTCAGTGGCCGCGCTTACCGCACGAACGGCCCGGAGCAGTTGCTCGAGAAAGGCTGCGAGCAGATGGGGCGGCACGCAAGTTGGAGTGCCGCCTCCGATGTACACTGTGTCGATAGGGGCCACACTACGAAGCTGATCCTGCCTCAGTCGGAGTTCGCCGAGGAGTGCATGGAGATAAGCCGGCGCCAGCGACTCGATGTCCGGCGCCGGGTACGACACGAAATCGCAGTACGCGCACTTTTGCACGCAGAATGGTATGTGCACGTACACTCCGCCCATGGCCCACCACACCTACTCGTCGTCAGACCCCAGTACGGCCATGAAGGCCTCCTGCGGTATCTCCACTTGCCCGAACTGCTTCATGCGGCGTTTGCCCTCTTTCTGCTTTTCGAGGAGTTTCCGTTTGCGGGATATGTCGCCGCCGTAGCACTTGGCCAGCACATCCTTGCGCGTGGCCTTGACGGTCTCGCGGG
Organism: Bacillota bacterium; assembly: GCA_035382325.1. Classification (GTDB taxonomy): domain Bacteria; phylum Bacillota; class DTU025; order DTU025; family DTU025; genus UBA5389. The sequence continues at coordinate 14,455 of DAOTAC010000016.1, forward strand.
CTATGATGCGGCCGCCGATGGCCGCCTGAATCGGCACATCGAAGAGCTGTCGCGGTATCAGCTTGCGCAATCGCTCTGCTAAGGCCCGACCGCGCCTCTCGGCGAACTGATAATGAACGATGGCCGACAAAGCGTCGACAGGCTTGCCGTTCACCATGATGTCCAGCTTCACAAGGTTCGATGGCCGGTATTCCAAGAACTCATAGTCAAGAGACGCGTATCCCCGCGTCCGCGACTTGAGCTTGTCGAAGAAGTCGTACAGGATCTCGGCAAGAGGCATGTCATACTCGGCCTTCACCCTGGTAGGGCTGACGAACTGCATGTCGTGCATCACGCCTCGCCTCTCCGCTACAAGGTCCATCACCTGACCGATGAAGTCGGACGGCACGAAGACCATCGCCCTCACGTAAGGCTCTTCTATGACCTCGATCTTGTTAGGCGGGGGCAGGTTGGCAGGGTTGTCCACCAGATAGGACGTGCCCGAGGTCTCAGTCACTCGGTACATGACTGAAGGGGCAGTAGTTATCAAATCTAGCCCGTATTCGCGTTCCAGCCTCTCCTGGACTATCTCAAGGTGCAGCAGCCCGAGGAAGCCACAGCGAAACCCGAACCCCAAGGCAGCCGAGGTTTCAGGCTCAAACGAAATCGACGCATCATTGAGTTTGAGTTTCTCCAAGGCATCGCGAAGGTCGCCGTACACAGCGGCCTCGACGGGGTACAGGCCGGAGTATACCATAGGAGTGGCTGGCCTATAGCCGGGAAGCGGCGCCGCTGCCGGACGGCTGGCTAAGGT
>DAOTAC010000017.1:0-15016 GCA_035382325.1 Bacillota bacterium
ACAGAGAACCCCCTCGACCTCGTCATTGAAGGCGACGGTTTCTTCCAAGTGCTTCTGCCCGACGGTTCGACTGCGTACACCCGCACGGGCGCATTCAAGGTGGATTCTGAGGGGCGGATTGTGACCTCTGACGGATTCGTCATGGAGCCCGAACTGGTCGTGCCGGCCAATGCTGTCGACATATCTATCGGCACTGATGGCACGGTGACGATCCAAGTGGCAGGCGAGAATGCCCCCACTGAGCTCGGGCAGATCCAGCTAGCTCGCTTCCTGAACCCGGGCGGGTTAGTGTCTATCGGACGCAACCTCTACAAGCCAAGCGCTGCGTCCGGCGATCCCGCAGTGGGGACTCCGGGACTGGAGGGCATTGGTACCATCGCTCAGAAGTTCCTCGAAATGTCCAACGTGAAGGTAGTAGAAGAGATGGTCAACATGATCATCGCTCAGAGAGCCTATGAGGTGAACTCCAAGGCCATCCAGACGTCTGACGAGATGCTCGCTGCCGCCAATAACTTACGGAGATAATGCAGGCCTGCATAGAGCGGATGGTGTGGAGTGAGATGAGGCGCGCTGCAGTGTTTCTTTCGATAAGCCGTGTAGCCACGTGTTGCGCGGCGGTGTGCCGTGTGGTGTTGTGCTGTGTGGTGCTATGCTGCGCGGGACTGTACTGGGCTGTGCCGTGTCGGGCGGAATCGGAATCTGAACCACCGATCGACATGACCATCGAGTTCGCAAGCCCGGCTTACACCGCTGGCCCACAGATACTCCTGGGCGACATAGCCCGCGTCCACGTGCTCGATGATGCCCTATGGGCCAGGCTCGCGCAGCTGGAGGTGGGCCCGGCGCCGATCCCGGGCGGTTCGCGCAAGGTCAATGTGGGACAGGTACAAGTAAGGATGAGGCAACAGCGAATCGATCCGGCTCAGTTCAGCTTCCAAGGTCCCGCGGAGATATCAGTGACTGCAGTGGCTGAGCGGGTTGCGGGGAGCAGAATAGAGCAGGCGGCAATCGAAGCCGTGTGCGCTCATGCCGGACATGCACTGGAGCCGGAAGATGTAAAGGTGGTCCGATTCGACTATCCTCAGGGCCTGACAGTACCACCTGGTCCGGTCGTTCTGGAGGCGTCAATAGTACCGCCCAGCGCCGATGCGGCGCTAGTGAGGGCCAATGTAAAGGTAATAGTAGGCGGGACTGCCGCACGCACGGTGCCGGTATGGTTGGAGATCACCGCGCCGCCTATGGTAGCGCGGGGAAATAGCGTCCTGCTGGTGGCGGAGGGCCCTGGTATACACGTTACTGTGTCGGCCGTAGCGCTGGAAGATGGCCGCCCGGGGCAGCGCATCCGCGTTAGGAACGCCGCTTCCGGTGTTGAGGCCGCCGGTCGGGTCATGGGTCCGGGTACGGTGCAGGTGACTTTGAGTGCCATGGGGGGAGTGCTATGAGGAGTATGAGGATCAGTGCGAGGGGCGCTGCCGCCGTCGCCCTGATTGCGATAACCACTGCCGCAGTCGCGGTGGCTATGTGCCCGACTGCAGCTACGGCCACATCGTTGTACGCGGCAGGCGCGGCGCAGTCGGGCTTTTCAGGGATGTACTGTGACTACAAAGCCAGGCAGGTCGGAGACCTGCTTACCATAATGGTGACAGAGGTATCGTACGCGCAGAACAGAACGGATACGCAGACTCAAAAGGGCATAGGGGCCAATCTCAGCCCAGACGGCGCTGTGTTCGATTTCCTCAAAGCCGTCAAGCTGGACGCGGGCGCAGGTCTCAACTTGGGCAATTCGTCCAAGGGCGGAACAACAACGTCGAGGTCAGGCAAGCTAATCGGCACCATTACCGCCCAGGTAGTCGAGGTGCTGCCCAACGGCGACCTGCGGATCCGCGGAGTGCGCGAGGTGTCGGTCAATCGTGAGAAGGAGCAGATGATTGTGACGGGCATTGTGAGGCAACGTGACATATCGCCAGGCAACACCATCCCGTCTACTATGGTGGCCGATGCGCAGATTGCGTTCTCGGGCGATATCTACACGGGCGAGAAGGGCGGTATCTTCAAGACTCTCTGGGACGGGTTGGTCTACTTGTGGAATTGGATCTTCTAGCGGCAGCGGGGGTGGAAGCATGGCCATCAGTCTAGACTGGGTCAAACAAGCAGGAGGGCCTCTCAAAACCCGGGCCGGGAAACCCGGGCCTACAGACGGTTCGACCTGGGAGTCGTTTTCGATTGTGTCAGACAACGAACTGCAGCGCGCGCCAGGGCGGTTAACCAGTCAGGCAATTGCCAACATCCTGGCAATCTTGCTGGCGTTGGTGCTGATGATCTTGACTGCCTTGATGATGGCCTCCGGCAGTGTGTGCGCGGCCGAGACTGGGCCCGGAGGCTCAGGCGTGACTGTGCGCATCAAGGACATTACGCGCATCTACGGTGTACGCGGAAATCAGCTTATCGGATATGGGCTGGTTGTGGGGCTCAGAGGTACAGGAGATAGCCGAAGCGCCCCGTACACAGCGCGCAGTATAGCGAACATGTTGGAGAAGTTCATGATCACGGTAGACCCGTCGGAGGTCAAGTCGAAGAACATCGCGGCGGTGATGGTTACGGCCGTGCTGCCGCCTTTCGCGGTGCCAGGCGATACCCTCGACATCGTGGCGTCCTCAATCGGCGATGCAAAGAGCCTACTAGGCGGCACACTGCTACTCACGGAACTGTCCGGATTGGACAGTAAGGTCTACGCAATGGCGCAGGGGCAGATCATTGCAGGCGCAGATGCTGTGACGACGGTGGGCCGCATTCCGTCAGGCGCCACAGTCGAAGGCTATGTCCCCATGGAGATGGTTTCGCCAGAGGGATACATGGTTCTTTCGCTGATCAACCCGGACTACACCACTGCCGCTCGGATCGCCGACGCCGTGTGCGCCCGGTTCGGAAGCGGTAGTGCCGTCGCGATCGACGGCGGCTCAGTGCGGGTGACTGTGCCCGAAAGCTTCCGTCAGATGCCAACGCCGTTCGCCGCCGAAGTCGGCGAGCTCCAGGTGAAGCCGGATGCGCCGGCGCGGGTGATCGTCAACTCCCGTACAGGAGTGGTCGTAGTCGGCGCCAACGTCAAGATAAGCCCGGCCGCGGTGTCGTACAACGGCTTCAATGTGCGGGTAGGGGCGGCGACCGATGAGGCAGCGGTAGCGGCAGCGGCAGCGGCCGGGGCTGCGGGCGGAGTCGGCGTCGGCGTCGGCTCTGCAGCCCGACCTGCGGGTGGAGCTGCGGGCGGAGCTGCAATAGGAAGCACAGTCCTGCTAGAAGCCGGTTCCACCATCCAGACGCTGGTGGCGGCGCTCAATGCGGTGGGCGCGCGCCCTCGGGACATTATGAGCATCATGGAGGCCTTGAAGGCCTGCGGCGCTCTTCAGGCGGAGCTTGAGATCATGTGAGGGGGCGTGCGAAGTGGCGCAGATGACGGCGGATGTTGTGGTAGTGCGGAACATGGGTAGGAGCTTGGCCGATGTTGGCCGCCGCGGCAACCCCGGCGGCATGAGCAGCTCAGGCGTTTCCGGCGGCGCGGGAGACCGCGTTGACGATCCAAAGCTGATTCAGGCCTGCCGCGACTTCGAGGCGATATTCATAGAAACAGTCCTCAAGTCGGCACGAGCCGGGCTGCCCAAAGATGGGCTATTCTCCTCTCATGAGCAGGAGATCGTAAGCGGCATGCTCGATGCCGAGATGGCTCGCGCTATGGCGCACGGACGCGGCATGGGGCTCGCCGAGTTCATCCTCCGAGACATCACTGGACGCGAGAAACGGGTGACGACGAATGCCCCTAGATAACTGTGCAAGGTGCGGGAAGCTGTTCAACAGGCTGTCACGGCCCATCTGCCCGGACTGCGCCAGGGAAGAGGAGCGTCAGGCCGACGTGGTCATGGAGTTCCTCAAAGATAACCCCAGCGCCACTATTGAGGACATATCCGAGTCCACCGGGGTGGATAGCCAGATCATACTGCGACTGATCCGTGACAACCGGCTGCGGGCCACCGGTGCCTACTCTGTGCCTCGCAACTGCAAGGCATGTGGCGCTCCTATAGACGCGGGTCAGTACTGCGGTCACTGCCTCAGGAAGTTCGGCCAGGCTTTCGCCGGGAAAGGTATCGGGGGAGGCGGAGGTAGCGGCGATCTCCGCGGCAGGTTGAGCGATGCTGACCGGGCCAGGATGGCGAGGATGGCGACGCCCGAGCGGAGGCGCGGCGACAGGAAATCGTAAGCGCTGAACATGCCGCATGACATGTCGCGGAATATGCCGCGGAACACGCCGCGGAACATGCTCTGACGCTACCGGGAAGAGGGTATAAAGTAACCGAAGGGCTATGCCGATAACAAGGTTAGAACTTCGGTGAGGTGATGGCCTTGAAGGTTACGGGGAGTCGGGGATTTGACCCCGTGAAGCTGTACTCCCAGACCACAGGCAAGGCGAACAGGGCTGACCGGCAGGGCGAGGCCAGGCCCGATGAGGTGTCGATATCAGACGAGGGCAAAGTGATGCACCACGCCATGCAGGCCCTGTCCTCCATTCCTGATGTGAGGGAGGAGAAGGTCCAATCGGTCCGCCAGCGAGCTGCGGCGGGCACTTACGAGGCTTCCGGCAAAGAGGTAGTCAAAAAGCTCTTCAGCCGGGCCGTACGGCGGGGTGACCTGGGTGGAACACGCAACAGAACTGATGAGAATACTTGACGAGGAGCTGAGCCTGTGCTCAGAGCTCCTGTATGTGACGCGGGCGCAAAAGCCCGCGATTATCTCTGGCGACGTTCTTGGCCTTGCGGAACTCGTGGCCAGGGCAGAAGAGACGATCCGGAGATTGCGAGATGTTGAGTTATCCCTGGCAGATGTAGCCTCTGAGTTCGCCTTCGAGTCCAGCGGCAAGCCCGCCGACGATCTGGATTCGGCCATAGCCACTTTCGTGGCGTCTCTGGACGACGCGCAGAGGACCGAGTTTCAGAAGACGAAGTCCAGGATCGCAGGGTTGCTGGACGACATCGCGGCGGCCAATGCTGTAAATGCGGGACTTCTTCGCGATGCCCTTGGCTACATAGACAACACTGTCAGACTAATCGCAGGAGCTGACGGCGACAGCTCTATCTACAGCCGTCTCGGCATGCTCGACAGGAAAGCCTCGCTGGCAGCTGTCGACGAGACCGCGTAACGGCTAGGAGGGTGGAGCACGTATGCTGAGGTCTTCTTTCACCGGCCTTGAGACTGCCCGTCGGGCGCTGTTCGCACAGCGGATGGCCATTGACACCACCGGACACAACATCGCCAACGCCAACACGCCTGGCTATCGAAGGCAGCGTGCGGAGATGGTCGCAACGCCTCCCGCTCCCGGCCCGATGCAGCCAGGGACGGGGGTCAAGGTAGCTACGATTGAACGCATGCGCGACCACTTCGTCGACATGCAGATTCGCCATTCCCACGCGTCGCTGGGCCGCTGGGAGGCGAGAAGCGATTGCTTAGAGCAGTTGCAGGAGGTATTCAAGGAGCCCAGCGAAATCGGGCTTTCTACCATGATGGACCGTTTCTGGATCGCGTGGCAGGAGCTGTCGGGAGGCGCGACCGATCCGGGCAGGCGCACGGCGGTCATTCAAGAAGCTTCCACTCTAGCCTCCGCCTTCGGCCTGATATCAAGGCAGCTTAAGGAGGCGTCCGACGATATCCAGGTTAACATCGACTCGCTCGTCCACAGTGTGAACGCCACAGCCGAGAGCATAGCCCGGCTGAACCACGAGATTGTGCGAGGCGGGGTAGTGGGCGAGAACGTCAGCGACCTGATGGACCAGCGCGATATGCTCCTGGATCAGCTGGCTCGGGATGTCAACATCAACGTAGTCGAAACTCCGGAGGGCCAGGTGAACGTGTCGGTGGGGAGCAGACTGCTCGTGTCCGGCGTGACGGCCTTCAAGATGGATGTGAGCGGATCGTTTGCCGGCGGGCGCATTCAGGGCCTGCTGGAAGCGAAAAACGAGATAATCCCGTCTTACCAGGCAAAACTGGACCAGCTTGCGCAGGCTCTGAAAGACACGGTGAATGCCCAGCACAGTGCGGGCGTCGACATGTATGGCGATGCGGGCCTAGGTTTCTTCACGGGAACCGGCGCAGCTGATCTCGCGGTAAGCGATGCCCTGAAAAACGATCCGAACAAGATAGCTGCCAGCCGGAGCGGAACAGGGCCGGGCGATGGCAGCAACGCGCTAGCCATGGCGCAGCTCAAGGACGCGCTTGCGATTGGAACGCCTCCAACTGCATCATTTCGAGATTTCTATGGGAGTATCATCACCGAGCTGGGGCTTGCGACTCAGGAATCGTCCAGGGCTGCCGATGTGTACAATGGCGTTCTCGAGCAGCAGCAGATGAGGCGGGACGCGGTGTCGGGCGTTTCGCTCGACGAAGAGTTGATGCAGCTGATCAGGTATCAGGCAGCGTATGATGCGGCGTCCAGGCTGGTTAGCGTTATGGATGAGATGCTCGAAACGCTCATCAACCGTACCGGGATTGTCGGCAGGTAGCCGGATCGCAGGGAGTGTTGTGGAATGCGTGTGACCAACAGCACCATGATCAACAAGGCAATACGCAACGTGGACGGGGCCTTCCGCCGCTACATCGCGTGCCAGGAAAAGGTGGCCTCGGGGCGCAGCATCAACCATCTCTCAGACGATCCTCATGGCGCGGCAAGGGCTGTGCGGCTGCGCTCGGTTCTTCGCGGTGTGGAGCAATACAAGCGGAATGCGGAGAACGCGGATACGTCGGTTCGCACGTACGACGACAACCTCGACAAAGTAGGAAGCATTCTCAACCGCGTGCGCGAGCTGGTGGTGCGGGGCGCAACGGATAGTGCAACTCCAACAGAGCGCGAGGCCATGGCCGTGGAAGTGCGTGAATTATTCGACGAGCTTGTGCATGCAGGGAATGCATCGCACCTTGGGGCCTACATGTACGCGGGTCATCGCACCGGCAAGAGCCCGTTCGAGGTCATTGATGATATGGGCGATGCCAACTGGCCCGTCAGCTACGCCGGTGACTCCGGAGTCAACCGGGTGGAGGTTGGGCCGGGCCTTACTCTGGAGATAAACATCACGGGCGAGCAGGTGTTTATGGGGCAAAGCGGTGGCGTGAACATATTCAGGACTGTGCGCCAAATTGAGCAGCACCTTACGGAAAGCGATGTGCCGAAGTTGTCGGGCTCGGACCTTGCGAGTCTAGACCAAGCCATAAACCAGGTGCTGAAGTTCCGGGCCGAGCTGGGCGGCAGGGGCAGCCGCCTGGAGCTCGTCATAAACCGCCTGGAGAGTGACAGTGTCTCAATTACTGAACTTCTCAGCAAGACTGAGGATGTCGATCTGGCTGATGCGATCATGCGCCTCGCCGAGCAGGACGTAGTGTACCAGGCAGCACTGGCGGCAGCGGCCAGATCGGTGCAGGCCGGGCTGCTTCAGTATCTGAAATAGACCGAAATCTGGAGGGCGGTGTGAATGGAACAGGCAATTGCCGGTGCTGAGATGCAATTGGTCGTGTTCGAGCTGGGCGACGAGTCCTACGGGGTCGACATTTCCCGGGTGCAGGATATCAACAGAATGCAGGAGATAACGGAGATACCCCATGCGCCTGAGTCAGTAGTGGGCGTGATCAACCTGCGGGGACGCGTGATACCCGTAATAGACCTGAGGAAGAGGTTTGGTCTTCCCGAAGCCCCGCACACCAAGGATACCAGAATCGTCGTAGTGCACCTCGACGACAACCTCATAGGCGTGATCGTTGACGCAGTCTCGCAGGTACTGCGAATACCGGCCGACATAGTGGAACCGCCGTCTCCGGTGCTCGCCGGTGTGGATTCCAGGTACCTCCGGGGAATCGCCAAGCTCGATGAGAAGCTCGTGATACTGCTTGATCTGGACTTTGTTCTGTCCCGCCGTGAGCAGGAAGCGATCAGCGAGGTCTTGTCTGAAGAGGTTTAGGGGGAAGTTCGATGCTTCAGTTTCCCGGCATGACAGAGGACGACATAAAGGTATTCCTGGCTGAGGCCGATGAGCAACTGCAGTACCTCGAAGACGGGCTGCTCGACCTGGAGCAGAGCAGCGAAGATCCTGAGGTGATCGCGCAGATCTTCCGCGCGGCGCACACACTCAAGGGGTCGTCCGCTACGCTTGGGCACGACAAGATGGCCAAGCTCACGCACTCAATGGAGAGCGTCCTCGACTTGGTTCGCAAATCGCAGATGAACGTGACTCCGGCTCTCATGGATCTGATGTTCGAGTGCCTCGACATGCTGAGGATACTAAATCGAGAAATAGCAACTGCGCAGGATAGCGGTGCCGACATCACCGAGCTCGACGATAGACTGCTCGATGTGATTGTGAGCGTTGAGAGGCAGGCGACTTCAGGCGACACTATGGGCGGAGTCGCGGCCGGAGAGAATACGCCGTCGATAGGCGGCGCCTCCAGTGAAGACGCATGGGAAGGGCAGTTCACCGGGTCCGGCGATGTGCATGTCAAGGTGAGATTCGCCAAGACATGCCCCATGCCGTCGGTCAGGGCGTATCAGGTTATCGACAGACTATCGACACTGGGTGTGTTGGTCTGCTCTAAGCCCAGCGTGGAGCGGATAGAGGCCGGAGACGACGTGTTTGATCTAGTGGCTGTAGTGGAATACGACGGAGATGCTCTTGAACCCCTTATTGAGACAATTCGAAGTGTGACCGATGTAGAGGACGTACGTGTGCTGCAGGTGAGCCCGGTCGGGTCGACTCGGGCGGCGATACAGGCCGATGCAGCTCCCCAGGCCGCAGACGCGGCCCCGGCGACCGCGGCTGAGACTGTGACTGCGAAGCTCGCGGTTTCACGGGAAGGTGCGACCGGGGGCGCGGCACGAACCGTTGCGGGAGCCTCGCCTTCTAGGGCGGCGACTGCGGCCGCCGGCACGACTACGGTGAGGGTGGACGTGGCCAGACTGGACGCTCTTTCGAATCTCGTGGCAGAGCTGGTTATCGACAGAACTCACCTGGCTCAGCTCGAGAGCAGGCTGGCAGAGAAGCATGGCGGCGATGAACTGGTGAGCGAGCTCAACAGGACATCTACTCACATTGGCCGCCTTACTACCGAGCTTCAGGAGGCCATCAACAAGGCACGGATGCTGCCTATCGACAATGTGTTCAAAAGGTTTCCGCGTATGGTGCGCGATCTTGCTCAGAAGCAGGGCAAGGAGGTAGAGCTCATAATCCATGGTGAGGACACTGAGCTGGATAGGTCGGTGTCGGAGGAGATAGGCGACCCCCTGATTCACCTGCTTCGTAATGCCATCGGTCACGGGATCGAGCCTCCGGAGGAGCGCGTCAGAGCCGGCAAGCCGCCGCGAGGGGTCGTCCGCCTTTCGGCTTTCCGCCAGGAGAACTACATTGTTGTACAGGTGGCCGACGACGGTCGCGGCATCGATCCCGAACTAGTCCGGGCATCTGCGATCCGCAAGGGCATCATTACTGAGGATGCAGCTGCAAGACTGTCTGACAAGGACGCGATCAACCTGGTGTTTTCGTCGGGGCTGTCTACTGCGGCTAAGGCTGACGACGTGTCAGGCCGCGGTGTGGGGATGGACATCGTCCGCAAAAACCTGGAAAAGCTCAATGGGAACATATCCGTCGACACAGCCCTTGGCCGTGGCTCCACGTTCACGGTGAAACTTCCGCTGACGCTGGCGATAATCCGGGCCCTTCTGGTTTCGCTGGGCCAGCGCATGTACGCGATTCCGCTCAACTCGGTGGAGGAGATCACCCGTGTGGAAAAATCGGATATCAGCACCGTTGGGGGTAGCGAAGCTATCAGGCCCAGGGGTGAGGTTGTGCCCCTGCTGTGGTTGGGCGAAGTGTTCGGCGTGCGCGATCCGGGCGGCTCGGCGCACCTGTCTGTGCCAGGCCAAAAGGTTTTCGCGGTGATTGCTTCGTCTCATGAAGGCAAGGTCGGATTGGCCGTCGACAGGCTTGTCGGAGAGATGGAAATAGTCATAAAGAGTCTAGGCACATTCGTGGGCAATATATCAGGCGTGTCGGGAGTGACCATACTAGGCGACGGACGAGTGGCCCTGATTGTGGACGTGCCCAGCCTGGTCAGGAGCGTAGTGGATGAACGAAACGCTGTTAGCCAGTGCTAACGTGATACCGGTCGGAATAGGAGAACTGCACGTGACCGACGTACAAGACATCGAGATGGTTGCATATGGCCTCGGTTCGTGTGTAGGGGTTGTTATCTACGATGAGGCGGCCAGGGCAGGGGGGATGGCCCACGTGTTGCTGCCGACGAGGTCGTGGGGATGCGGACTGCCTGACACGCCGGATGTGCACGCGCGATACGCGGACACGGGCGTAAGAGAGCTTCTAGACAGGGTGACCGATCTGGGGGCGTCAAGGCGCCGACTGGTCGCCAAGATCGCCGGGGGTGCAAGGATGTTCCAGGTCGCTGGCGACACGGATATGCTTGACATCGGTGCGCGCAATGCGGAGGCGGTCCGGGCCGCTCTGGCCGAGACCGGCGTGCCCATAATCGCCGAGGATGTTGGCGGCACGGTAGGGCGAACCATGAGATACCTTGTCGGCTCAGGCAAGGTTTACGTGCGGGAGCCGGGCATGGCGGAGAAGGAGCTGTAGCTCACTGGGGGTGTTTGGCAGGTGCCGACTGTCCTTGTAGTGGACGATGCGGCCTTCATGCGTATGAGGGCCGGGAAGCTGCTCGCGCAACATGGATACCGGGTTCTCGAGGCAGAAAACGGGCTCGATGCATTAAACATATACATGCAGCACAAGCCGGATCTGGTGCTCATGGACATAACCATGCCCGTGATGGACGGTATAACGGCGCTGAAGGAGATCCGTCAGGCGGATCCGCAAGCCAAAGTGGTAATGTTGTCGGCCATGGGTCAACAGGCCATGGTGATTGAGTCCATTAAGGCGGGGGCCAAAGACTTTGTTGTCAAGCCCTACGAGCCCGACAACGTGATGGCTTCCGTGAGGAAGTTGATAGGCTGATGGCGCAGATTTCCGTTTTGGTCGCCGACGACTCTGCATTCATGCGCAAGGTCGTGTCCGACCTGATCGCCGCCGACCCGGAGCTTGTAGTGGTCGGCACGGCTCGGAACGGCTCAGACTGCATCCAGAAGGCCCGAAGCATCCGACCTGATGTCATCACCCTGGACGTGGAGATGCCGGTGATGGGCGGGCTCGAAGCTCTTCCAACACTCACCACGGAGCTGGGCATACCCGTCGTGATGCTGTCCAGCCTGACGCAGGCCGGGGCGGATGTTACCATCCGAGCCCTCAGCCTGGGCGCAGTTGACTTCGTCCCCAAACCATCCGGCGCAATATCCCTGGACATCGCGGCAGTGCGCGATGAACTTGTGCGCAAAATCAAGGCCGCTGCCGCAATATCGGCGGGACTTGTGCGCACCCTTGCTAGAGACTTGAGAACACCGGCGCTGGGGCCGGCTCCGGTATCGATGCCGACGACGCCGACGACGCCGACGCGACCGTCGACAGCGCGGGCTGCTGCTCGCAAGGTGGTCGTGATAGGCACGTCCACAGGGGGGCCTAGGGCCCTGACGCAGGTTATTCCGTGGTTGCCGCCTAACCTGCCGGCGGCCGTGCTGATTGTGCAGCATATGCCGGCCGGGTTCACCAGATCGCTGGCTGAACGTTTGAACGACCTGTCTAGGATCAGGGTGACAGAGGCTCAGGGCGGTGAGACCATTGCCGAGGGCGAGGCTCTGATCGCAGCCGGCGGACGGCACATGCTTGTGGCGGCCGACGGTGCGCTGGTTCTGGACGACAGCCCTCCCATGCACGGTGTCAGGCCCGCGGTGGACATGACGATGAACTCCGCTGTTGACGTTTTCGGACGCAGGATTGTCGGCGTCATCATGACCGGAATGGGCTCTGACGGAGCGGACGCCATGGCGCGAGTCAAGCTCGCTGGGGGAAAGACCATAGCGGAGCACGAATCGTCCTGCGTCGTGTATGGGATGCCCAGGTCGGTGGTGGAAAGAGGCATCGCCGACAAAGTGGTCCCTCTGCCGGAAATCGCGGACGAAATCGTGAACGCTGTCCTTTCGGTGTAGGCGGCACCAGCCGAAAACGGGTGTGGACGTAGCAGAGGATGTAAGGACTGGACCGTGAGGTATTGCCTATGGATTATGTCAACACCGCAGATTACGAGGCTTTTCGACGGAAGGTGATTTCGCTTACCGGAATAGACCTCGGTCTTTACAAGTCGCAGCAGATGCAGAGACGCATCCGAAGCCTCCTCGACAAGGTCGGAACTCCTACCTTCACGCACTACGGTAGTCTTCTTGAGCGTGATCCTGAAGAGTTGAGAAGGTTCTGCGATTACATAATGATCAACGTATCCGAGTTCTTCCGGAATCCCGAGAAGTTTGACGAACTGGAGAAAGAGATACTGCCGTCACTGCTCCGGAGGAGCCCTAACCTGAGCATATGGAGCGCGGGCGCCTCCAATGGAGCGGAGATCTATTCGGTGGCCATGATTCTGGACGACATAGCGCCCAAGGGATATCACAAGCTCCTGGCCACGGATATCGATTCTGGGGCAATTGCCCAGGCCTTAGCAGGAGTGTATGGCCCTCAAGATGTGAAAAATGTGTCCAGCGCGAGGCTGGCGAGGCACTTCACTTGCGAAGGAAGCAAGTACACTATCTCATCGAGGATCAAGTCCAGGGTACAGTTTAGGATGCATAACCTGCTCGCCGACAGGTTCGAGCGAGGTTTTGATCTGATTCTCTGCCGCAATGTTGTGATTTACTTTACCGACGAGGCCAAACAGACGCTGTACGCTAAGTTTAGGGAGAGCTTAAGAGACGACGGCGTTCTCTTCATCGGAGGCACTGAGACCATCCTCAATGCACGAGAGATTGGGTTCCTGCCCACGTCATCATTTTTCTACAGGCGAGCGCCTCTCGGGAAGGAAGCTGCTGCTCAATGATTAGGGTGTTATCGGCACAAGTAAGGCCGGGGATGAAGCTTGCCGAGCACATATCAAACCAGGCTGGAGTAGTGCAGTTGCGTGCAGGTACGGTGCTCGATGAGAACGGTGCAAGAAGGCTGAGTGAAGTTGGTTTCGGCTCTATAGCTGTGGAATACCCTGGCACTGACGACGTGGTGGTGACTCACACTGTGCCCCGGAAGCTGATGGACCACGGGCGTGAGCTGCTGCGCGCATTTTACGACCATGTGCTGGGCGCGGGTGCGCCCGAGAACGTGAGAGTGCCCTTTGGTGAACTGCTGGAACTGGTGCAGGCTGTGGAGGAGAGCCTCGAATTCGTGAATCAGAATGCAATAGAGGTATGTCCTCTGACGACGGCGGATGAGTTCGATTACGTAGTCCCGCTGAACGTGGCTGTGGTTTCGATGTTCGTGGCCGCGAAGGCAGGGCTGGCCAAGCGGTCGCACGATGTGGGGCTCGGCGCACTACTTTGCAACATCGGAACGGCCCTTACGGACGATCCAGCCAGACATCCGGAAATGTCGCTCAGAGTGCTCCGACAGGATCAGCGGTTTTCGGCCTATAGCAAGGCAATAGTGTTCCAGCACGAAGAGAGGCATGACGGCAGCGGCTATCCCAGAGGGCTTGCAGGAGATGATATCGAACCACTGGCGAGAATGGTGGCAGTTGCCGATATGTACTGCAGCCTGATTGCTGAAGGCAACCAGATATCGCAGAGGCTTTCGTCTCAGGAAGCCTTCGACTATGTGACTAGCGCAGCTGGGTTTGAGTTCGACCGCACCACGGTCTTGGGCGTTATGCAGTACATAGCTCCCTATCCGGTGGGCACGATGGTGCAGCTCAACACGGGTGAGAAGGGCGTTGTGAGCCAGGTATACAAGGGCCTGACGACCAGACCTACAGTGAAGGTGCTGTATGACGCCAGCGGCGCCGAGATGGCACAGCCGCGCGATGTTGCGCTGGCCGCTCCGGAGAACCAGACAGTGCTGGTTGCGCAGACTTGTGAGCTCTGATAGTGGCGGGAGGGTTCGATATGCAGGTTGATAGTGTCAGGTTCGGCACACTCAGTGTGGACGACGACAAGATAATACGATTTCCCAAGGGACTTCCGGGGTTTGAAGACGAGCACAGGTTCTTTCTGATGGATCATGCAGCGAGTTCCAAGATCAAGTGGCTACACAGTGCAGACAACCCCAATCTAGCCCTTGTTGTGGCCGACCCGTTCGACCTGTTCGAGGAGTACCGGCCCGAAGTGCCGGACGAGATCATGCGGAATCTTGGAATTACGAGTTCCGATGGCGCGTTGGTGCTGACAGTGTTAACTGTGAGAGCAGGGCAGCGCGAGGGCGAACCGCCCGCGATCAGCGCTAACTTGCTGGCGCCCATCGTAATCTCCAGAGATCGTAGAATAGGTACCCAAGTGCTGCTGAGGTCGGGAGAGTACGGTGTACGGCATCAGGTGCCCATGCTGCCGGGTGGGGATGCCAAACATGAGCCCAGTTGCGGTGCAGGTGGCGTTGGCAGTGCGGGCAGTGTCGGCGGCGTCCATGGCGAGGCGATAGTGGCGACTGCGTGACGGCGCGACCACGTGACGGCGTGACGGCATGACGCCGACAGCCGAGCCATCTGCGAGCACAGGTCGCCGACTACAGCTGCTTGAGAAACGGCTGCGCTTCCTTGAAGCGAGGATTGTCCGCTGAACCGACGAGCTCGAACGCGGCGGCCTGAGCAGTAGTTACGACAATGCCCGCCTGGCACATCCTGCGCATCGCAAGATCCCAGTCAGCAGTCTTCACTGACGAGCACAGGTCCGCCGGTACGAACACATCGTACCCGAGCGCTAAGGCATCGAGAGCACTTTGCAGCACACACACGTGGGCTTCGACGCCAAACAGCACAAGCTGCCTGCCGCGACCCGTTGCTGCCGCTTTTACGGCCTTTTCGGCCTCGGGTGTGCGAAAGAGGCTGAAAGTCATCTTGGCGA